>CAZUQS010000182.1:0-3308 GCA_964622615.1 uncultured Candidatus Izemoplasmatales bacterium
GATTAAAATCTGGATTAGTATTATTAGTCCTGGGTATTATTTGTGGAACACTCCTAGCTGTGGTTAATTCATTAACTGCACTTGATATTCAAAAAAATGAAGAAGCAGCGCAATTCGCTGCTCTAGAAGAATTTTATAATATAGATGACTATGATTTATCTGTTGTTGAGGTAAATGATGATGTGGACTCTATATTTGTATTGCGTAGTAAAACAGATAATTCAATTGAAGCATTAGGATATTTGGTATCCGGAAAAGGATATAGTGATGTGCTTCTACAAATGATGATACTGATTGAAAAAGATTTTACAGTTAAAGGCTATTCGGTAGTTAGTCATTCAGAATCAACTGGCTTTGGAGTAGATATTCTTGAAAATGATTTTGGAGTAAGTATAATTACAGATTTGTCGGGGTTTGATTCCGTTGCTGGGGTTACGAGAACTTCAGAGGGTATTCAAGAATGTTTCTATATAGTATCTCAAAGAGTAACAGGCGACTTTGGAGGTGATCTCGATGACTAAAAAAGAAAACCTATTAAAAGGATTTGTAAAAGAAAATCCATTGTTTGTATCAGTTCTAGGTATGTGTCCTTCATTAGCAGTCACAACATCATTGGAAAATGCAATCGGAATGGGAATTGGAGTATTCTTTGTATTAGTGCTTTCTAATTTACTAATATCATTGATTATGAGCAATCCAAAATTAGCAGCACTTGTAAAACCTGTTCGAATTCCGGTATATATTGTTGTGATAGCAACATTGGTTACTATTGTAGAAATGGTAATGCATGCATATTTATATGATTTATACAAATCATTAGGAGTATTCATTCCTTTAATTGTTGTGAACTGTATCATCTTAGGTAGAGCGGAAGCATTTGCTTCGTCAAACAAACCGATTGATGCTACACTTGATGGTGTTGGTATGGCATTAGGATTTACAGGAGCTCTTGTGATTATAAGTATATTCAGAGAGTTCTTAGGTGCAGGTTCCATTACTGTTTGGGGTGACTTATCACTAAACCTTGGTTTCATCTTTGATTTTCTTGGTATTGAACCAATTGCAATGTTTGTTCAACCAGTAGGTGCATTCCTATCATTTGGCTTGATCTTAGCCGCTTTGACTGCGATTGGAAATAAACGCATAGAAAAAGCAGCATTGAATGGGGTGAAAGCAAATGGATAATATTATTGCATTGGCTTTTACAGCTTTTATAGCTGAAAATATAATCTTATCACAATTTCTAGGGATATGCCCATTCTTGGGGGTTTCTACAAAAAGAAGTAATGCGTTAGGTATGGGGTTTGCAGTGCTCTTTGTTATGCTGATTTCCAGCATGTTAACATGGGTGTTGTACAAATATATTTTAGAAGCATTAAGCATTGAATATATGAGAACTATCGTATTTATCATAGTAATTGCTTCCTTAGTTCAAATGGTGGAGATATTCATCAAAAAAGTTTCTCCAGGACTTTATAAAGCACTTGGAATCTATTTGCCTTTGATAACGACAAACTGTGCTGTGCTTGGGGTAGCGATTTTAAATATTTCCAAAGAACATAATTTCTTAGAAATGATTGTATACACAACATTCATTGGTTTAGGATTTATCTTTGTTATGTATATATTCTCAATGTTAAGAGAAAAAATCGATAAAGCACCAGTTCCGAAAGCGTTCCGAGGAATACCAATTGCTTTGATTGTAGCCGCAATTCTCGCAATTATATTCTCAAGATTTGGAGGTATTATATAATGCCTATTCTGTTGCCTGCATTGGTTTTAGCTGGAATTGGATTTCTGTTGGGAATCTTGATTTCGGTTGTTAGCAAAGTATTCTATGTAGAGGAAGATCCAAGTATTGAAGAAGTTGTCGAATTATTGCCTAGATACAATTGTGGTGCATGTGGATTCCCCGGTTGTAAAGAAATGGCTATAGCTTTATTAAACAAAGAAGCGAAACCTGCAATGTGTAAGCCATTAAAGAAGGAATCATTACCTCCTTTAGAAGAATATTTAAAAGCATATTATGCTCAAAAAACTGCATAAAATTAGAAACTGAAGTTCGAATGAAACTTCAGTTTTTTTATTCTGTTTTGTTTGACAAACGAAATCATTTCTTGTATCATTAGTTTCTATAGAGGTGATGGATATGCAGTGGTGGGAATATATATTATTAGCGTTGGCTATATCATGCGTTTTAGTCGTTGTATACATAGTGATGTCTAAAGTAAAATATCGAAATATAATAGAGAATACATCAAAGCTGATTTCAAACGTTTTTTCCAACGCGAAGATTGAAACGTTTAGAGCCGAAGATATTACTCAAATAACATTCAACCACCATAAGGATTATTCCATAAAACTGATTCATATGAATTCGCGCCACGAAGTAATTATTACGAATTCAGATCGGGTTATTGTCAATGAAAATATTAAAGACTGGAAGCGATCAACGAAACCAAATTTTGTAAAAGGGATGCGCGAATATTTTAAGAGCAATAGCAACGATAATCATATTAAAATTGTCTTGATTTATCCAGATTGTCATAATATTACAAAATATTTAAATGAATCGGATGTTATTCTAGTAGAAAGATTTCAAAAAATCGACAATGTATACTTCATTAAATACTCTGATTTGGAAGAGTTTTTAAGAAATCAATAGTTTTTTGTTTACAAATGTCGACTTTTGATTTAATATATAATGTACGTGCGCTATTAGCTCAGTTGGTAGAGCAATTGACTCTTAATCAATGGGTCGCCGGTTCGAATCCGTCATGGCGCACCAATTTCGCTAAGTTTAGGGGAGTAGTTTTTTTTGACTACTTTCTTTTTTTATCATCCCTAACCAGAACACCTATTCTTCAATCTATGGATTGATGCATTGAATATTGTTTAATATTTATGGATAAATGAAAATATGATATATTTTAAATATAATAATTTAGATTAAAATATGTTATAATATTATTATCATAATATTCTAGAAAGACAAAAAAAGGCTATACTATGAGTAAATTTGTTCATAACAAAAAATACATCTTTGTAACTTTATTGCTAATTATATTAATTGGTAGTTTTAGCATGGCTTTTGCCTACTGGGACAGTAATAGCGTACAGAATCAAGTAGCAGCTACAATAGGTGAATGGGACTATGAAGACACGGAAGCCATAGTAGCAGCCTTTAGAAGTGATCATGCAGCAGTCTTGGCCTTAACGGAAGAAACAGTTTCGATCAGTGATAAAGTTGGTGTAGAAGCAGCGTTAGCCGAATATGGTCTATTAAGTGAAGATGCAAAAGCTGATTT
>CAZUQS010000183.1:0-3269 GCA_964622615.1 uncultured Candidatus Izemoplasmatales bacterium
AAAATCTGCTATTCATCCAAATCAACTAGAAAGTATTAACAAAATCTTTTCTCCAACGCAAAAAGAAATAGATTGGGCAAAAAGAGTTTTAGAAGCAGTTGAAACCAATCCGGGAAAAGGGGCTTTTAGTTTGGGTGGCAAAATGATTGACAAACCAATTGTTTTAAAAGCAACTAAAATCATAGATAAAGCAAAAAAATATAATTTATTATAGGTGAGTTATGATAAATGCAGTGAATAGATTTATTCCAGATAATTTGAAACCTTTTAAAGCAAGTGATGATTATAAGAATTTTTCCAGAAGGTTAATAGATAAAAAACAAAAACAGTCCAAAACTGTTTTTTTGAATAGTATAGAAGAAGCATTTGATTTATTTGAAATACAATCTAATCAATGTTTGTCATTTCATCACCATTTAAGAAATGGGGATTATGTTATTCAAAATGTTTGTGAAGTTATTCAAAACCGAAAACTTATAAATATGCATTTGGCACCAAGTTCAATATTTCCTTCTTATACAAACTTGGTAGACTTAATTAAAAACCACAATGTTACAAATGTTCACACAAATTATGTCAATGGTGAAGTAGCGAAAATTATTAGCCAAGGACACCTTAAGGGAAAATTAATTATGAACACTCACGGTGGAAGAGCAAGAGCAATCGAGAGTGGGGATCTAAAAATTGATGTTGCATTTTTAGCTTGTCCGGTAGTTGACAAAAATGGAAATGGAACTGGTTCATTTGGAAAATCAGCATGCGGAACATTAGGGTATGCTATAAGCGATTTGCATTATGCAAGAAAAGTAATTCTTGTTTCAGACACAATAGTTGACCAATTAGATGATTTCCAAATTGATGGAAATTATGTAGATGCAATTGTACAGCTTAATTCTATTGGAGATTCAAAAGGGATTGTTTCTGGTACAACTCAGCTTACAAAAGATCCAATTGGATTAAAAATTGCAAAGGATTGTGCTAACCTTTTAGATGAGTTGGGTGTTATCAAACAAGAATTCTCAATGCAGACAGGAGCCGGCAAAACGTCCTTAGCAGTTGTTAAATATGTTATGGAAATTATGAAAAAAAATAGCGTCGTTGGTTCGTTCGCTTCTGGAGGAATTACTAAGAGTTATGTAGACATGCTTAATGAAGGCCTATTTAAAGCCCTTTATGATGTTCAATGTTTCGATTTAGAAGCAATAAAATCCTATCATAAAAATATAAATCATAAAGCAATGACCGCGTCAGAGTATGGCAATCCTTTTGAAAATAATCCAATTTCAAATCAATTATCTTTTGTTGTCTTGGGAGCTACAGAGATAGATTTAGACTTTAACGTCAATGTTACAACAGATTCCTTAGGCAGTCTTATAGGTGGTAGTGGGGGACATGCTGACATAGCATACGGAGCAGGGGTTACAATTATCATTTCACCCCTAATAAAGGCTAGATTACCCCTAATAAAGGATAGAGTAATGACAGTTACTACACCGGGTACGGATATAGATATATTAGTTACGGAGCGTGGGATTGCTATTAACCCTCGCAGACCAGACCTGATTGAAAAGCTTAAAAATAGCCGTTTTCCACGATTTTCAATAAATGATTTATATAAGTTGTCTCACACGATTACAGGAGTACCTAGAAGAATAGAAAAAACAGATGAGATTGTTGGCTTCGTAGAATACAGAGATGGGACTTTTATAGATTGCATTTACAAAAGCAAATTTTAGAATTATGATAGAATTGATCAAAATTAAAATTTTTTATAAATTACAAAAAGTAAATTGAGTTTCGAAAATGATTTCAAAGAAAAAGGGATAATATGAACAATTTATACGAAAAAATTTTGGCGGCGAGAGAGCAAAGATTTGTAAAAATCGATTTTTTGAAAAATAGGTTTAAGACCGTAATTACGGTTAAAACTAACTTTCCTGGTTCTAATAAGAATCATAATTTATCATACATCTTAACTGATTACTTTGTTGACAAAATTCCGGAAGACTTTATCTCTTCAAAAGAGTTCTTTGATGGTAAGGACGGCCCATATTATTTAATTGGGTCACATTTAGATTCTAATCAAATAAAGAATGTATTAATGGTTATTGAAGACAATCATCCCTTAGGTAGACTTATAGATTTTGATGTTTTTGATGGTATGAAGACTCTTTCCAGAATGAAATTCAGAAAATGTTATGTATGTGATGACTTCGCAACTAAATGTATTATTGACAAAAAGCATTCCGTCGAAGTCTTGGTTGATTACATGAATAGCGAGGCGTTAAATCACTTCAAAAATGAAATTATTGAACTGGTTGATAGTAGTATTCTTCTTGAGTTAAATCTGGATCCTAAGTTTGGGTTGGTTACACCTTTAACAAATGGGTCGCATAATGATATGAACTATAAGCTGATGCTAAATGCTAAAAATACTATACTTCCATACTTTGGTATGATGTTTGAAGAGGGTTGGACAACAAGGGATTTAGATTTAGTATTTCGTAAAATTAGACAGATTGGATTAAAAGCAGAAGCATCAATGTTTGATTCTACATCGGGTGTAAATGCATATAAAGGCTTAATATTTGGTATGGGAATTTTGGTTACAGCATATTCATACATCCTCTATAACCACCTTCATATTTCAAAAATATTTAATATAGTAGAACAATTGTCTATGAATTTACTTGAAGATTTTAATATCGAAAGTAGCACTTTTGGATACTACGCACATAAAGAATATAGTATGCAAGGAGCAAGGGGAGAATTTTACAAAGGAATTCCTAATGTAAAAAAAGCTTTAGAATATTTAGTTGATTTTAAAGACGAATCTAGATTAAGAACGTTAATGTTTTTAATATCAAAAGTTGAGGATACTAGTTTTCTTAAAAGAGCAAACAACTATGAATTATACACTGAGACTAAAAAAACATTTTCTCAAAAGTTATATTCGGATAAAGAGACGATTAAAACCTTGAGTGATTATTGTATTGATAAGAACTTGACTTTTGGAGGCAGTGCAGATTTGCTTATTATAACGATTTTCTTAAAAAAAATTATGAGATAGTTATGTATTTCCTACATAATGAAGTTTGATTATATTAGATCTTTTCAATCGTATTATTGCAAGTTCATAGGTTTTTTAAATAAATTAAACTTTTTTCTTGACTTTAATAATGAGTAATAGTAAAATTGTAATGCATAATTGTTTTGGGGGTTTAGCTCAGCTGGGAGAGCATCTGCCTTACAAGCAGAGGGTCGGCGGT
>CAZUQS010000184.1:0-3268 GCA_964622615.1 uncultured Candidatus Izemoplasmatales bacterium
AAACGGTATTCTGTCAACTATACTCCTACTACAAGAAATTATAAAAAAGAGGATGTTGTGGATATTTTAGCTAAAGAATCCAACCCAAAACAATCACTTATTAAGGATTTATATTTTGAGTAAGAAACGGTACTATTTTCTATGAGAAATTTAAATACAGAATTAGAAAAATTAATAGCATTTGCTAAGAAAGATAACAATATTCGCGCTTTGGTTTTACAAGGCTCTTTTGTCAATGCAAATTCCCATTTAGATGACTTCAGTGATTTGGATCCTTTGTTCTATGTGAATGATGTAACAAAGTTTACCGAAGATGATTCATGGAAGACTCATTTTGGGAGACCAATATCATTTTTTAATGATGAAGCTTTATATCATGATGGGCATAAGTGGTATACTAGATTAACATTATTTGAAGACAGCTTCAAAATAGATTTTGGCTTTCAATCTATTGAAGTTGCTAAGTATGCAAATGAAATGAATTTGTATAAGATATACCTAGATAAAGACAATATTGTACCCGTTCCGGATGTTGCTGATGAAAGCAAGTTTTATGTTAAAAAACCAACAGAAGCAGAGTTTCTAGACCGAATGAATGCATTTTTCTTTGATACATCTTATGTGGTGAAATCGCTAGTAAGAGACGAAATATTTTTTGAAAAATATATGGAATCAGTATTACAAATGAAATTAAGAAAACTTCTGGATTGGTATATAGGAATTCAACATAATTTCAAAGTCAATACTGGGTTGTACGGTAGATACTTTAAGCGATATTTAACAGAAAAAGAATGGAAAATGTTGTTAAAGACATATCCGAATAGTGACAAAGTTTCGTGTATAAATGCATTACTTGCAAGTTACGACTTAGTTCGATATCTGGGAATCTATATTTCAGATAAACTAGGGTTTGTATATCCTTCAAAGCATGACAAAGAAATGTTACAATATTGTACTAAGGCTATTAATAAATATTTAGCAAATCCAGAAAGTTAGAAACTTTAATAGAGTATTATATAAATGACTTTAAAGGAAGTGATGTGCTATGGAAGTCTTCACAGAAGAAGTTATAAAAATTATCCAAAACATTCCAAAAGGAAACGTAATGACATATGGTCAGATAGCTTCATATGCTGGCAATCCCTGGGGCGCTAGGCAGGTTTCAAGGATTTTACATACTATGAGCCAGAAATATGATTTGCCATGGCATAGAGTTCTTAATTCCAAAGGCGAAATTAGTTTATTAGGTCATGGTGCGTTGGTTCAAGCTGAGAAGCTAACTGACGAAGGAATAAACGTATGTAATAATAAAATAGATCTTCACTTATATTTACATAAAAAAGAGTAAATAGTACTTGCGATTTTTTGAATTCTCATGATTTTTTAGTGAGTATACATAATTTTGATTTATAATATAGTAAAATAATAATAGCGGAGGTAAATAAATGGAAAAGAAATTTATGAAACTTAGTAACAATGAAACGTTAGCATACTTGGATATTGGATTGGGTAAAGAAACAATTGTTTTGATACACGGAAATATGAGCAGTAGTATTCACTACAAACCACTTATCGAGAGATTAAAAGATTCTTATCGATTAATCGTCCCTGATATGAGAGGGTTTGGAGATTCTACTTACAATCAAGAATTTGATGATTTAGCAGATTTAAGTGAAGATTTAATTCTTTTATTAGATGAACTTAATGTTAAAGAATACATCGTTGCTGGTTGGAGTACTGGTGGGGCAGTGGCCTTAAAGATGGCTGTCAAGAGACCAAAACAAGTAAAAAAGATGATATTGATTGAATCTTGTTCTTACCGTGGTTATCCAGTATTTAAAAAAGACTCAGTGGGACAAGCAGTTCTTGGTTCGTTTTATTCTACAAAAGCAGAGTTAGCAATGGATCCAGTTCAAGTAAAACCAATGGTGGATGTTTTAGAAGCAAATAGCACACCAATAATGAAAGCTGTTTGGGACCAAGCAATATATTCTGTAAATAAACCGGCTAAAGAGGATGATGACTTATATCTATCTGAAACAATGAAAGAAAGATGTTTAATTGATATAGATTGGTCTTTAACAAGATTTAATATGTCAGATACATCTAACGGTGTGTCTGAGGGCGATGGATCAATCAAAGAAGTAGTCTGTCCGGTTTTATCATTTTGGAGCGATACAGACTATGTTGTATTAGAATACATGGTTGATGAGACTGTGAAGGCTTTAAAAAATGCACAAAAAATCAGATTAGAGAAATCAGGACACAGTCCATTAGTGGATTGTCCCGATGTTTTAATAAAACATATTCTAGAATTTATTAAATAGAACAAAAACAAGGTTTCGGCCTTGTTTTTTTGTTCTTTATGCTACAATATTAATGGAAAATATATATAGGAAAAGGTCTAATATGAAAATTAAAATCATATCTGTAGGTAAAATTAAAGAAACATATTTAGTGGATGGAATCAACGAATATTTGAAGAGATTATCTAAGTACTGCAATATCGAGATTGTTGAAGTGAAAGATGAACAAGCTCCAGAATCACTTTCTGAGAAAGATAAATTAAAGATTAAAAAAGTGGAAGGACAACGAATTTTAGATAAGATTAGCGATGAGTATATTATATCTTTAGCTATAGAAGGAAAACAAATATCTTCTGAACTGTTAGCAAGCAAATTTAATGAAATTACTAACTATCACTCTTCCAATATTGTATTTATTATAGGAGGATCTTTAGGTTTGTCAAAAGATGTGCTAGGTAGGTCCAATATGAAATTGTCCTTTTCTAAAATGACATTTCCACATCAATTAATGAGATTGATTCTTTTAGAACAAATATATAGGTCATTTAGAATTAACAACAATGAGCCGTATCACAAATGACCTAAAAGAATGCATAATATTGCGTATAACAAGCATTATCTTAATTGATAGTGTTTTTTTATTGATTAATGTACAAAATAGCACAGTAAATATATGCAAATGAAAAATTAGTCATGGACTTGTACATTATTTACTATTGACATATTTACAGCAAAAAAAAAGTGGAGTATAATAAACTATAGGTTTAAATGCCAAGTGTGCATGAAACGATTGAAAACCTGTTGTTCTTGAATTTGGAGGTATTTCAAAAGAAATAATTAAGATTGAAGAAAGCCAACCTCCTTCATAAACTTAAGATTTAATATCGATAAATATACCGTGTATTTAAAACAAAATTTCAGGAGGCATATATGTGCTTAAATAGTGTTCTTTTCGCTTATCA
>CAZUQS010000185.1:0-3260 GCA_964622615.1 uncultured Candidatus Izemoplasmatales bacterium
GATGAATGAGTACCGCCCAAATAAATTTGTGTGATAGTTTCTCCTTCAACTAGATAAAACTGTGATGTGATTTCTGTTGGGGTTGGATTACCATTACCGCTAGTTCCATCTCCTAATTGACCATGCCCATTAAATCCCCATGTAAATACTCTGCCTGTTGATGTGATTGCTGATGAATGCCAAGTTCCCAAAGAAATTTGTGTGATGGTTTCTTCTTCACTTAAATTAAACTGTGACGTGATTTCTGTTGGAGTTGAACGATTTGTTGTTGTTCCATCGCCTAGTTGTCCATATTCATTAGATCCCCATGTAAATACTCTGCCTTCTGAGGTGATTACTGATGAATGACCACCTCCCCAAAAACCTCCCAATGAAATTTGTGTGATGGTTTCTCCTTCACTTAAATTAAACTGTGATGTTATTTCTGTTGGAGTTGGATTAAAATTACCAATTCCGTTAGTTCCATCTCCTAGTTGTCCAGCTATATTATTTCCCCATGTAAATACTCTGCCTTCCGAGGTGATTGCTGATGAATGAGTACCGCCCAAATAAATTTGTGTGATAGTTTCTCCTTCAACTAGATTAAATTGTGATGTGATTGCTGTTGGGGTGTATCGATCTGTTGTTGTTCCATCTCCTAGTTGTCCATATTCATTAGATCCCCATGTAAATACTCTGCCTGTTGATGTGATTGCTGAGGAATGATAATCTCCCAATGAAATTTGTATGATGGTTTCTCCATCACTTAAATTAAACTGTGTCGTGATTTCTGTTAGAGTTGAACGAGGAGGCGAATTATTTATTGTTCCATCTCCTAATTGTCCATATCCATTATTTCCCCAGGTAAATACTCGGCCTGTTGATGTGATTGCTAAGGAATGCCAAGAGCCCAATGAAATTTGCGTGATGATTTCTCCTTGATGTAACAAAGGCACTAACCCATTTACATTTATTCCAGTAGCGTATGTAATCGTGTATTGGTTAACGGTCCATTTAGCATATAATGTCATATCACCAGTAGATCCTAATGTAATTTCAGTTACTGCGTCTCCAGTAAATTCAGCATTATTAAACCAACCTTCAAACGTATAATTTTCTTTAGTGAGTACATTTAATATAATTGTATTTGTTTCAGCTGTATATATATCTGGATTGTTTCCATTAATTCCACCACCTAGTTGATAAGTAATATCATATGTTATCGTATCCCATTTTGCATATAATGTAATGTCTTCAGCTGGCATTGTAGTAAACGTATATGTAATAGTAAGTTCTTCATCACTATACCAACCACCAAATGTATATCCGCCTCTTGTTGATTCTGTGGTCCCATTGACAGTTGTATCATAATCCTGAGTAATACTTAAAATAGAAGCTCCTTCATTACTATCAAATGTAATCGTATATTGATTGATAGTCCATTTAGCATACAATATAATGTCTTCGGCCGTTATTGCGGTAAATGAATATGTAATAGTGAGTTCATCATCACTATACCATCCTCCAAATGTATATCCGCCTCTTGTTGGTTCTGCAGACTCATTGACAGTCGTATCATAATCTTGTGTAATAGAATTAATATTATTTCCTCCATTACTATCAAAAGTAATTGTATATTCATTAATAATCCATTTTGCATATAAAGTTATATCATTAGAAATAGTATTTGATGTAAAAGACCATTTTTCATCAAGGGTTTCTCCATCGTTTAAACTCGTATACCAACCAACTAAAGTATACCCTTCTCTTGTAACTGAGGGGATAGAAATTGTGCTTCCTTTTTGAACATCTATTGTGCTAACTTCGGTTCCTCCCATGGAATCAAAATTAACAATATAAGCAGAATTACATCCAATTAATGTTAATCCAATTAAAATTATTAAAATAATACTTTTTATTCTTTTATTCATTGCTAGCTCCTTTAAAAATTCATATATTCTAAAATTATAATAACACAAAAACTACAGCAAAGATTTTATGAATATTCTATTGTAGATTATATTTTAGTCTTGATTCAACATACGCAATTATTTTTGCAGACGTTTGACTTATGATACTGACCAAAAAACTCTTCATTATCACTATAACTCCTTGTCCCATAGTTTCTCACTATTGTTTATATACTATTTGTAAATTTTTCAATCTGTTTAATAATAGGATACAATGACTTATTACCGGAAACATCCATTGGTTCAAATACCTTTTTAACTAAATCTTCCTTCAGGAAGGCCATTTGTTTATATCGGTTATACTTTTTGCTGTATAAACAAAAATACATCATTTCCCTGGACTGCAATTTAGCTCTTTCCAAAGAAGTCATTATATATGCCTTCTCGTTGCCATCAAAAGCAAGCATTACTCCACAATACATTAATGTTACTGTATTATCAATTAAAATTCGTTTAGCAATATCGTGAGACATTCTATAAATCCGAGTTTTACTTGTTGGAGGAACCATGTATAATCTAAATGTATTATCCAAATTTACAGTCATAGCAGTAGGCATATAATCACCAAATCCACTCATCTCATACATTCTTAAGTTTAGGTTTAAGAAAGCTACAAATAATTCATCAACATTCTTACAATTTTTATATAATGGATTGTCTTCTAGAGGAATTAAATGATCACCAAATTTCTTATATGATCCATTTAAATCACATGTGAATCCTTCTGCTTTATCAAAACTATTTATCGTACTATCTTCAACAGTGTATATAAAATCATCAATATAATAAAAATCTCTATATTTCAATCGAATAATTTTTTCACTAACCTCAGTAACAATATAATCTATTTTATCGTTACTTCCTATTTTATCTTTTATGTCAAATAAGAAAACATTCATTTTATATATTAAGTCATATATCTTCATTAAAAGATTACCTTTTTCTCTTATTATATGGAACACTATTTCTTGAGTAAAATATATTTCAATCTTGGCGTTTAAGCTAATCAAATATTTATTAACAACTTCATCTATATCTATATCATCAAAAAGTTTAATATAGAAAGATTTTTGAACTTTTGATAAATCCACTCCATCATAGATTGTTAATTCAATCTCTTTTTCTATTTGTAATGGCCCTTCGTGTATGGTTCTATCTCTCATATCAACAAGCCATGAAAAATCTTCATCTCCAATTAAATATTTATCTCTTAGTTCTTTATAAATATGTAGTTTCTCAGGTCCAATATTTTTTTGTATAGCAAATGTTATTGACCTCATTTCGCTAAAAAATGAATCAAAATGAGATATC
>CAZUQS010000186.1:0-3202 GCA_964622615.1 uncultured Candidatus Izemoplasmatales bacterium
CCCCCATACAGTTCTGCTATATCAAACCAATTAACTCCATATTCTATAGCATGTTTATAAACAGCGATTCGATGTTTATCTTGTTCTGCTGAACATTTTTCTCCGGATCCTAACCCTGTTGTACCCAAGCCAATTGCCGATAGGTTGAGTCCTTTTCCACATAATTTATACTTCATACATTATTTCTAGAAAACACTAATGTCCCACCCTTCTAATCCATCAGTGTTAAAATTTGAGCGTTCTGCAGCCTTTTCTTTTTCTCCAACCTCTTCAAGTAATAAATTCTTCATACGATTTCTTACTCCATTTAATTGATGAGCAAGTTTCAAAAGATCATCATACTCTTCAGGTTTTTCTTGCATACAATCTTTGTTATACCAAATATGCAGATTCAACTGGGCTAACGCAACAACTATACGCATGATCCTAGAAGAGAATTTTAATCCTTTTTGTTCAATAATAAGATCAATGTCATGTGAAATGTTTTCCATTTCTTTTGCATAACTTTCTTTACCATCGCTTAACAATACCTCTTTAATTTGATTTACAGTAACTCGGTCTACAAGTTCTGCAAATGGCACTACATATTTACGTGTTGCCTCAGCCATAATTTCTTTCTCCTTTACAATTCAACGTATCCTTATTCTTTTTATACCACTCAACTGTTTTTTTAATCCCATCATACAAATTAGTCTTAGAAAGTTCGCCCATATACTGATGGGTTTTTTTCATTGAAAGTATTCTAACAGGATCACCTGTTGGTTTACTTGTATCCCACTCAATTACGATCTCAGGGTTTACACATTCCACTATAGTTTCAGCTAACTCACGAATAAAGAGACCATTGCCACAACCTAAATTTAAAGGTTCACAAGGTGGTGCTACCTCTAAAGCAATTAGCAACCATTCCGCAAGATCTTCAGAAAAAACAAAATCACGCACAGCAGATCCATCTCCCCATACTTTTAATGGATTTTCTCCATCTAAACATCTTCTGATCAATGCAGGTATAACTTGTGCTGTTTCTGGATTAAAATCATCATAAGGTCCATATACGTTAGAAGGCCTTACAATACGTACTGCATCCCATCCATATTCAAGCATATAAGCCTCTCCCTGTACTTCACCAATACGTTTAGCAAGGCCCGGAATACGATCATTTTGTTTAGGTAATCCATTCCACATACTATCTTCCTCTTTTGCTACTTCCGAATATGGATATCCACAAATACTACTTATAAACATATAACTCTGAACTTTATTTCTAAAAGCAGCTTCCATCAAATTAGTTTGAAACCATAACATTGGAACCAAATAACTTGCCACCTTTGTTTCACCAATACCTGTAGAGCCCTTAATTCCGATAAGATTAAAAACAAAATCCTGGCCTTTTGTTGCTTTTATGCAATTTTCAAAATCTGTTAAATCTAATTGATGAAAAATAATCTCATCATCCAAAACACTGCGCGCATACTCCTCTGTATCCATAGACACAACTGTAACCTCTGATCCTTTTTCCAATAATCTTCTTACAACAGGTATCCCAATTGTTCCGGTTCCGCCGGCAACTAGAACTTTCTTATTTTTATACATTTGATATACCTATTTTTTGAACAAAATTTTTGATGGATGTGATTAGTGAATTCTCATCAAGGCCACATTGCTTATGGTACCATTCTCTATTCCCATAGTTTTCAAAAATCTTATCACCCAATGAAATATGTTTAAAATGTACATCGATTTTATAAGTTGCTATCAATTCAGATGCTAACGAACCCAATCCCCCTATTGACGAGTGTTCTTCTACAACAACCACATGATCATATTTTTTGAAAATTTTAACAACTTTTTTTTCATCTACAGGTTTAATCTGATAAAAATCAAGCACTCCAGGATTTAAGGAATAAGCCTCCAGCTTTAATGCAATACTAAATACCTTATGCAACAACACTCCTGTTGTAACCAGCAAAATTGATTTTCCTTCTCTAAGTTCTTTTATCAAAGGCATTTTTTTTTGTTTGCAACAATAAACAGAGTTAAAGACACCTTTATCCAGCCGTATATAAATAGGACAATTGCTTTTATAAGCTATCTTTGCAGATTCCTGCGATGAAATAGGATCAGAAATCGAAAGTATCTTAAAATTCGGTAAAGCTCTTATGTTAGCTATATCCTGTGTTGCAAAATGCGTCAACCCATCGCTTGAATATGTAATTCCTGGTCCCATCCCAACAATAACTATAGGCAAATTCATTCCTGATAGATTTACTTTTAATTGTTCATAACATCTTTGTGTTACAAATGGCGCAATAGCATAAACAAAAACTTTTTTGCCATCTAAGGCAAGACCTGTAGCGATATTAATCAAGTTTTGCTCCGCAATTCCAACATTAACATATTGATCAGATAAATCCCTGCGAAACTTCTCTAAACTAAATGCTCCCATATCAGAAACTAAAAGTATCACGTCCGAATCTTTAGATGCAATATCATAAAGTGCATCAAAAAAAGAATCCCTTATGTCGATATCCTTAGTTTTATTCATTGTTTTTATCCATATTTTCATTAGATACTTCTATAAGGGCCTTCTCAAGTTCTTGCCCCTTAGGAATGCCATGATGCCATTTTAAGTTACCTTCCATAAAAGATATACCTTTTCCTTTTACCGTATCTGTAATTATCATCAATGGCCTATCTGAATCCCGGGTCTTTACATTACTCAATAAGCCTACTATTTCATTAAACGCATGCCCATTAATTGAAACAACATCCCATCCAAAAGATTCAATTTTTTTATCAAGAGGGTTAAAAGCATTGCATTCTTCAGTATAATCCAACACACATTGCTTATTACGATCAATTATTGCGATTAAATTATTTAATTTATGATGTGCGGAAAATTGTAAAGCCTCCCAAACAGAGCCTTCATAACATTCTCCATCACCCATCAAAACAAAAACAAAATTATCTCTCGAACTCTTTTTTATACTCAAAGCTAAACCTGCACCTATGCCTAATCCATTGCCTAAAGATCCTGTATCCGCCTCAACTCCTGGAGTTCTTCTATCTGGATGACCACCTAACATACTTCCATCTTTTCCTATCAAGTCTAATTTTTCTTCAGGAAAAAATCCAAGATCAGCAAGGATGACATACAAAGCTACGCACGAATGCCCTTTACTCAAAATAAAGTAATCTCTTT
>CAZUQS010000187.1:0-3200 GCA_964622615.1 uncultured Candidatus Izemoplasmatales bacterium
TAACCCGTAAAAGACTTGAAATTTCTATTTAAAAACACCTAGTTCGTTGAACTAAGTGTTTTTTTGTTTTTATTTATTGATTATAACCCTTTGATATCTTTTATATCAATATCCATTGCTTTTGCAACACCAATTCCATATTGTTTATCTGCTAAATAACAATTTTTGATGTGTCTATGTTTGATGAAATCAGGAACACCGTTCATATTGCGAGCCGTGTTTTCAAATAATCGTTTTTTCTCATCTTTTGGAATGATATTGAACAATTTACCAACTTGTGTGTAATAATCGGAATCATCTTCACGAAAATTATGATGTGCTAATAATCCTTTAACTTCCAAAGCGGGTTCATCTAATTCTTTACTATCTTCCCATTCTCCAAAACTATTTGGCCAATAATGTATACGACTACCATAGTTGCCATCAACTCGCATGAACCCATCTCTATGATTGGAATTCACAATTACATCAGGGCGCGCTGCATTCACAGGGATTTGGTGATGATTAATCCCGAGCCTATATCGTTGAGCATCTCCATAAGCAAATAACCTTCCTTGCAACATCTTGTCTGGACTATATCCTATTCCAGGAACGATGTTTGCGGGGTTAAAGGCAGATTGTTCAACATCTTGAAAGTTGTTTTCAGGATTGCGGTTTAATTCAAGAATCCCTACTTTATGAAGAGGAAACTCTTTTTTATACCAGACTTTAGTCAAATCAAATGGATTATATGGTAAATTGTCCGCTTCTTCCATAGTCATGATTTGCACTGAAAGTTCCCATCTTGGGAAGTTTTTTTGTTCAATTGATTCATACAAATCTCGTCCATGTGATTCTCGATCTTTTCCAACTAGCACTTCAGCTTCCTGATCCGTTAAGCATTCAATTCCTTGCATTGTTTTAAAGTGGAATTTACACCAAATGCGTTTATTGTTCTCGTTAATAAACGAATAAGTATGAGAACCGTATCCATTCATGTGTCGATAAGATTTAGGTATGCCTCTATCACTCATTGTAATCGTAACTTGATGTAGTGCTTCGGGTAATAATGACCAGAAGTCCCAGTTGTATGTAGCATTACGTAAACCAGTGCGAGGATCACGTTTAACTGCTTTGTTCAAGTCAGGGAAACGCATCGCATCACGTATGAAGAATACAGGTGTGTTATTTCCCACCAAATCCCAATTGCCTTCATCCGTGTAAAATTTCATTGCAAATCCACGAATGTCTCTTTCTGCATCAGCTGCTCCACGCTCGCCAGCAACAGTAGAAAATCGAACAAATGCAGGAGTAACTTTTCCGATTCCACCAAATATTTTTGCTTTTGTCCACTTAGTAATATCATGTGTTACAGTGAATATACCAAAAGCTCCGCTTCCCTTTGCGTGCATTCTTCTTTCAGGTATTACTTCTCTATTAAAACTTGCCATTTTTTCTAAGTACCAAGTATCTTCCATTAACATCGGACCACGGGTCCCAGCTGTTTTGCTATTCTCGTTATCATATACCGGAGAGCCGAAGTCATTTGTTAATTTCTTTTTATTCTTTTTCTCATTCATATATTTATCCTTTCTAAATATTTCTTTATACCCCTATAATACTCCTATAATGGAAACTAAGCAATAATGCAAGGTGATAATTAGCTTGGTACTTTTTCTTACAATGAAAAAGCAACCCTACACATCAAGGGGTTAAAATAACTGATTTGTTTCATCAAGAAAATAACAATTTAACAAATAGTGTGCTGCTTTCAAATATAAAATATAAAATTTTTCGTATTCCTCTTGTTAGAGTACTAAAATTTTAGTATAATAAAAAAAAGTAAAAAGAAAATTAAACAATTAAAGAAAGGTCGCCTACAAAGACAACCTTTTTAATTTTTCACTAAGGAGAGAAAAATGGGACCAGAAATATTAGAGATTTTTAGTCATTTGTTATTAAGTTTAGCAGTTATTTTAGTTGTAGTTTTAATTGCACGATCTGTTGTTGCAGGAACCAAGTATTCACCTATACTAATTATTGTTGTATTTGGATTAGCATTAGGAATGGTATTGGAAATGACCGGATTAGCAACACCTGGATTGAGTGAGTTTCCAGTAGTAGGATTATCTGGTAGCGCAACTATTATTGCTTTGATTGCTACATTTTTTGTAGGAGGACAGAAGTTAAGAAACACATTCTGGAAACCTAAAATTCCTAAAGAAGATGATGTAGTATTAAACAATGATGAAGTGCTTTTAGGTACAAAGGGAACACAGTTAATCTTTTTAGTAAGAGCATTCTTCATTCTTATAGGTATTCAATCACTTTATAGAATGGTTTATCAAACTGGAGATGTACTTCAAAATACATATCCATTATTAGCATTCTTTGGAATTGCTGTTGCGGTAATTTTAATTGATAGTAAAGCTAAAGTTACAAATAAACGACATTATTTGATGAGAGGGTTAATTGAGATAGTTATTATTTTATCCGTGTTATTACTTGGAAAAGCAATTTCTGATCTTATTAATCCGTTAATAGCATTACCGCAGATTTTCTTTGCGATGATAATCTCAAGTTCAATGGGAATGGTTTTCAGTGATTGGAGACCAGGGCCTACAATGAGAGCTTTATTGTTTGGAGGAATACCTATTGTTTTAGCCGGTGTATTTATTACAGGTGGAACCAGACTTCTTGATGCATTCTTATTAGAAGGTATGTTACAAGTGATGGCATATGGATTCTTTGGACAATTATTCTGGATGTTTGTTGGGATAGCATTATTGGTATTTATTGGAAAAGCAAACAATGTAGATGTATTAGCACCTGGTATGGCAGGAAGTTTATCTCATAGTGGATTGACTGGCGCTTGTACAGCTGGAGATATTGGCGAGGTTGCTAAAGAGCGCGCACCAATTATGATTAATATTCCATTTTTTGGTCATCTATTTGTTTTTACAATTTTAGCAATTAGTGTTACTCGAGGTAGTTTACTACTGATTCCAGGAATTCTAGTCGTGTTGTTAGGTATAGTGTTAACGTACTTTGCATTAATAACATTAAGAAAAGCTAAAGGTGATGAAAAACAAGAAATTAAAGGTTTAGTATTATTTTCAATAGGATGGCAATTGGTTGCTGTATTTGGAGGGTTCTTATTACTTAGTTTTGCTGGTATGGATCTAGAAAGTGCGGCAATGGCAAATAGTAGTGCGATATCA
>CAZUQS010000188.1:0-3179 GCA_964622615.1 uncultured Candidatus Izemoplasmatales bacterium
AATTATAAGTTAAGTACAAACATCATTATTTGAACAATCAAAATAATTGCTAGAATCAAATAACTGCGTTTTGATTGAGCGGGGTTATCATTCTTGAACACATATATTGCTCCAATCAATCCAAGCCCTGTTAAAGACAACAATCCGATGATTTTGCTTACAACAGTACTTGCTTCACCACTAAAATTCACCTGCATAATCAATGTATCCGGCAAGATGAAATATCCTACAATGTTTGTAATCAAAATGACTGCTATAAACCCAATTGCTATTTTTCTATTTAAAGACATCAAACCATCTCCTTATATTAAATAATTGCTAGTTTTTTTCCAACTCTACCAAACACTTCAATTGCAGAGTCCAAATCTTTTTTTGTATGAGAAGCACTGATCATACATCTCAATCTTCCTTTTCCCTTTGGAACTGTAGGGAATACAATACCAGATACAAATACACCATCTTCTAACAATGCTTTTGAGAATTCCATTGTTTTAGCTTCTTCTCCTACCATTACTGGCGTGATTGGTGTTTCACTGTGGCCAGTATTAAATCCTAATGAATTTAATCCTGCTTTAAAATATCGTGCATTATCCCATAACTTGTCTGTATATTCTGTAGAATTCATCAGCAATGTTACCGATTCTATAATTGCTCCAATTGCTGCTGGTGGTAATGCTGTTGAAAATAGAATCGGTCTTGCTCTATGCAACAACCATTCTTTCACAACTTTGCTAGACGCAACATATCCCCCAATAACTCCAATTGCTTTCGATAACGTACCGATAATAAAGTCCACTTGACCGTGAAGTCCAAAATGGTCAACCGTTCCTCTACCAGACTCTCCTAAGACACCACTTCCATGAGCATCGTCCACATAGGTTAAACACTCATATTTCTTTGCAAGTGCAACAATTTCTGGTAATTTTGCAAGATCTCCATCCATTGAGAATACACCATCTGTAATTACCAGTACCGATGCATATTGAGAACGTCTTTCTTTTAAAATACGCTCTAAATCTTCCATATTGGAATGTTTAAATACCGCTTTGTCTGCTCTAGCTAAGCGAACACCATCAATAATAGATGCATGATTTAACTCATCAGAAACGATTAAGTCGCCTTTGTTCACAATCGCTTGTATAGTACCAATATTACAATTCAAACCAGACTGGAAGCAAGTTACCGCCTCTTCACGTTTAAATGTTGCTAGCAAGATTTCTAAGTCTTCTAATAAATCTTGATTTCCAACAATGGTTCGAACGCTACCAGTTCCTGCCCCGTACTTTATAACCGCATCAATCGCAGCTTGTTTTACTCTTGGGTGGGTCGCAAGACCCAAATAATTATTAGATGATAGATTTACAACTTGCTTATGATTTAAATCAATTACATTCGTGCAAGGGCCATAATTAATCGGTAATATTCTATAAACCCCATCCTTCTTTAATTGCTCTATTTGTTCATACAAATAATCTAATTTACTCATTTCACTTCATCTCCTGGAAACAATACAATTTTGCCACAGTTCTTCTTACCCATAATCTTTGCTGCTTTATTTATTTTCGACAATGGCATTGTGTGCGTTATAATGTCATTTAAATGCAATTTGTTACTATCAAGCAAATCTCTTACTTGATACCAAGTATCATAAATTCGTCTACCAGTAACACCATATATTCGAGCCCCTTTGAACACGATATCATCCGTTACATTCACTGAGATATTTGTGTTTGGAATTCCTAGTATGGCAAACCCTCCACCGTGTTTTAAATACTTAAACGCGGTTTCGATTGCGGTTTTATTACCAGAAAAATCTCCAATGACATCGGCTCCCATACCGTTTGTATATTCCATTACTTTTTCATAGACATCTTCATCTAAAGGGTTAATCACGTAATCCGCTCCAATTTTTTTCGCTAAATTACGTCTGAAATCATTAATTTCTATTGCGATTACTTTTCGAGCATTGTAGGCTTTAGCAACATCTACTCCCATAATACCGATTGGTCCGCACCCTAATACAACCACATCTTTTCCTTCAATTGGAAAATGAGTCATTGTATGAACAGCGTTACCAAGTGGTTCTTGAACACTAAGTTCTATTTGACTACGATTAGAATCATTCACAAAACAATTCTTTGCTGGTATATTGATGTATTCTGCAAAACAGCCATCACGATCGACTCCAATCACTTTAGTGTTTTGGCAGATATGACCTTCACCTCTTAAGCAAAACTCGCATACATCGCAAATAATGTGGGTTTCAGCACTAACAATGTCCCCTACTTTAACTCTGGTAACATCCTTAGCAATTTTGATTATTTCTCCACTAAACTCATGCCCAACTGTTAACGGTAAATGAAGTCTATTCCTAGACCACTTATCATACTTGTAAATATGATAATCTGTACCACAAAAAGATGCTGTAATAACTTTGATCAATACTTCACCGGGTTCTAAAACTGTCGAGATTGTCTTCTTAACGTAGGAAAAGCCTACGTCCTGTTTGTCTTTTACGACCGCCATCATTTCAAGCTCTAGAACGTCATCTGATAATTGTGTCATTATACTCTCCTTATTAAATTATTAAAAACGCTTACATCAAAAATATTATAACATAAATATAATCATTTCAAAAAATAAGTTTAAAGAAAAGGCTGAATTTTTTCAGCCTTTAATTTTTGATATAAAATTATTAGTATAATTCAGGAAATTCGTCCTTCTTTTCGCTTAACTTTGTTGGTGCTTCACCATTATATATCTCTTCAAAATACATTACTCTTGCGACTTGATGTTTTGGGTAAACCCATAACCATAAGATACCGAATGTAAAGAGTCCTAAGAAATACCAACCTAAATAAGATAGGTCAAGCATAAATAAATCTCCTTTGTAACCCCTCGTATAGTTTTTTGATTTTTCAATTGCAGCCATAGCATCTAAGTCAGTCTCTTTATTTACTAGATAGAAAGACATGGAATATGCATATGCTTTTATGATTCCAGGAATAATCAATAGCAGCATCCACAAAAAAGTAAACAACGACACCATAAATTGCAAAAATACATTTCTAATAAAATTTTCTTTAAATCCGCATAGAATAACCTCTTCTACAGTGAACTCTTTCTTACTAGCTATATTAAGCGCAAGTTTTATTGTAGCATATACAATTGCAGCTCCA
>CAZUQS010000189.1:0-3169 GCA_964622615.1 uncultured Candidatus Izemoplasmatales bacterium
GCATATCTCTTTGAATAAATGTACCCATTATATGTCCGTTGTAAGTAACATAAAATGAAAGTCTGCTTCTAATAATATATATGAAAAATAATGCAAATCCAATATACATAATCATCCGAATGTTTTCATTTGGAATATAATCATTTAATATAGCTCTTGTAGCAATCGGGTAAAGCAAATCAATTGCAGACATCATAAAAGCTGAGAACATATCTAAATAGAAGACTTTCTTATGATTTTTGTAGTAACTTATAAATTTCTTTACCATTTTTTTACCTGATGCTTTCTGTAATTTAATACTGGTTTGTATTTTGATTTTTTCTATTCTTGTAAATTTTCTTCATAGAATCTCTCTCTAAAAGGAAACTTCTGCAGAAGTTTCCATTTTTCTATTTAATTTTCTAAAAAGTATGTTGCCTCCATATCAGCGGTAGACAATGCAAAAGCTAATGGAAATCTAGTGAATGCTTCTCCTACATTTCTCACATCTTCCGTACTTGCAAATCCCATATGATATCGAATTGCAAATGCTTCCTCTCGAGTTAATTTCATAAACCCAGAGATAATATAAACCGACTTTTCTCCATGACCATAAGGCAATTCATCATGAAACTCATAAGAAGGTACTTGAATCCATTTACCTGATTCATCTTTTTTATTTCGATATGATTTCTTATATACATTTACTTTACATAAATCATGCAATAACGCAACAATTGCGACGGATTCATCGTTTACATTAAGCTTGTATAATTCTTTTACTCTAGGTCGATCTAGATATGTTTTAAGACATTTATATACATTTAACGAGTGCTCCAATAATCCGCTTTCCGTAGATAAATGAAATCTAGTAGATGCAGGAGCTATGAAAAAATCACTTTTATCCGATATTAGATATTCAAGTAGATCCTCAGAACCTGCTCTTTTAATGTGTTTCTTATATAATTCAATAAACTCGTTTTTCATTATAAAAACTTGCCATAAATAGCGGTACATGGCACTTCTATTTCTCTTTCATCTAGATTTACTGATATCTTAACATCAACCATTTCTAAGACTTCCATAACGGTATTATCACTTAAATCCTTAATTTTTTGTTTTGCTTTAAATTTGTTTTGCGATTTGCTGCCATAAAATACTAAAATATCGTCTTCGTCATATCGTTTAGCGTGTTTAGCAAAAAAGAAATCTAAACACTTAATTCTGTATTTGCTATCTAGTAATACAAATCGGTATGGATTTTCCAAATTAAATCTTTTTCTTAATTTGTTTTTACTAAATTGATTTTCAGCGCTAGATAATACCGATTCGTATTCTTTTTTAGCTGCATTATAAATTTCAACTCCCAAATCTTTTAATCTTGATTTAAAATCTCGTTTTTCCATAATATTTTCCTTTCAAAAAATTATTTTATTTTTAATAAAGTAATACTCTCTACTGACGCTGTATTTGGAAACATATCAATAGGCTGAATAGAATGTACATTATATTTAACTGATAATTCATTAATATTCTTCGCTAATGTTGAAGGATTGCATGACACGTATATGATTTGTTTTGGTCCGGATTTTAATAAAGCATCAACTACCGGTTTAGCTAACCCTTTTCTTGGGGGATCTAAAAGCACTAAATCAGGTTTAATTCCCTTCTTAACTAGTTTAGGCATTTCCGCTTCTACATATCCTGCTACAAATTGAATATTATCAATTTTATTCAGCTTTGCGTTTTCTATCGCATCTTTTGTGGACGCTTTTGAAGAATCAATTCCATACACTTTTTTTACTATTTTTGCTAGTAATATAGATGTTATTCCTATTCCGGAATATAAATCAAATACCGTTGAATACTTATCTATATTTGTGGTTTCCAAAATAAGATCATAAAGCACCTCCATTTGTTTTGAATTCAACTGATGAAATGCGTCAGGTGAAATCTTGATGGTTAGATCTTTAAATTTATCATCAATCCATTTCGTTCCTTCAATTATATTTATTTGACTAGAAATTACTAAATTACTTTTAGAATCACTTATTGAATAAGATACAGACTTCACAACATCGATTTCTTTCATCACATCTTTAGCAATATTCTTAAGTTTATCATTGTATTCTTTAACAATAAAGGTAACGGACGCACTATTTGTTTTTTCTAAGTATCTAGTTACTAAATAAAATAGTATTCCATCTTTATTGATACTATCATATGCTTCTATGTTATGCTTTCTTAAAAATCTCAATACAGTATTGTTAATCTTATTTATCCATTCATGATGCACGATACAATCATCCACATAAACAAACTCATTTGATTCAGGTTTAAAGAACCCTAACGCTAAGCCAAAATTGGTGTTCTTAAATGGCATCTGTGATTTATTACGATATTTATATGGATACTCCATACCTTTAGTCTTCAATATATTGATATTTTCAACATCTAGTTTCGTGTATTTTCGTAATGATTGCTTGAGAAGATTCTGCTTGATTTTAAGCTGTTCTTTATATTCAATGTGTTGCATTTGGCATCCACCGCATTCATCATAAAACTTGCATGGTGGTTGCACTCTTTTTGTAGAAACTCTAATATGTTTCGCAATCTTACCAATTGCATATGTATCTGTAACTTTGGTGATTTCACAAAAAATGCTTTCCTTTAAAATGGCCCCAGGAACAAACACTAAAGCTTTATTGTAATATCCAATTCCCTCTCCATTTATTCCTTGTTTTCGAATATCAAGTTTAATATTGTCTCCAATTACTAATTTCATAATACCACCACCATAATAATTATAACAGAAAATCGAACTTTTTAAAAAAAAAAGGACAGTAATCTGCCCTTATTCCTTAATTGTATATGAAGGAATGTATTTTTTAAGTATTACTTTGATTTCAGAGTTTGTCATGTTTTCAAAGTGTTCTAAAATATAATCTACATTGCATTCAATATCTTCTTGATTTCCGATTTTTTCAATAAAAATTTTCTCATTATCTGTTTTTATATTTCCATTATCTTTATCAACTAGTAATTCTTCGTACAATTTTTCACCCGGTCTTAATCCAGTAATTTCTATTTTTATATCTTCGTGAGGTTTCATGCCTGATAGCATGATCATTTTTTCTGCTAAATCATAGATTTTAACAGGGTCTCCCATATCTAAGATAAATATCTCTCC
>CAZUQS010000190.1:0-3159 GCA_964622615.1 uncultured Candidatus Izemoplasmatales bacterium
GTTTATGAACTACAACTTGAGGGAATGGAATTTCAATATTATTCGCATCAAGAATTTCTTTAATTTTTTGTCTAATCGCTCGTTCAATAGCATAATGTTTTTCCGTTCTAGTTTTTACCATAACTCTAAGATTTACAGAACTATTTGCCAACTCATAAACACCAAGCACCATTGGCACATCCGTAATATCCGGATAAACCTCTTGAAATTTCGGTAACTCTGCATTTAGAATATCAATGACATTTTGAATATTTTCTCCATAAGCAATACCAAAGTCGATAATCGCTACGGATGGACTTGCAGAATAGTTCATTAAACTATCAATTGATCCATTTGATATAATCTTAATATCTTGCTTCCAATTTTTTAATTTTGTCGTTTTCAATCCAATATCAATAACTTCGCCTTTGTATCCATTAATCTCTACAATATCTCCTACATCAAAATGATGTTCAAAGATGATAAAGAACCCTGATATAAAGTCTTTTATAAGGCTTTGTGCTCCCAAACCAATTACAAGCCCCATAATACCAAGACCAGCAAGTGCTGGAAGTACATTCACTCCCCAAAATGCTAGGATAATCAACAAAGCTACTACATATACCAAATACTTGGTAATACTATTAACTAGTTTAAAAATAGTTTGCATTCGCTTTTTCGATGGGCCTTCTTTGCTGGATGCTTTTTTTAATATCATCGACACAGCTTTGATAAGAAACATGGAAATAAATATTGTAAATACCGTTCCAATAACAGCAGGAATTTTACTTACCACCGCTGCCATAACATTATCCCAAACTTTTGTTGCTTCCACTAAGTAATCCAGTCCAAAGAACCATAGTGCAAGTCCAACAAATATGAAGAATATTATTAATAGTCCTAAATATAACCAAATCATTCCTTTTTTGTTTGCTTCTTGTATTTTAGTTGATGCCCGATTGACTACGATTGATAAAAACACAAACGTAATTAGCAATACTATTGTTAATCCTATATTTAGTGCCATACTAGTGAATAAAAACATATAAAGCCTCTTTCTGCAAAATATCATAAATAAAAATGTTTAATTTACCCTAATATAATACAATAAATCGATAATAAATACAATAAATGTTTATTCAAATTGATAATCAGACTTCTTCACTAGTCTTCTTAATCCGCTTAAGAGGCAGAAAAATATTCCACTTCTTTGATGTATCTCTTTCTTTTAAGAAAACAGAGTAAATAGGAATAAGTAGTGCGGCTACAAATCCAGCAGCAAATCCATTATTATACAGATCAAATCCACCTTGGAAGGATAGCGCTAAAGGAGTTATCATTACATGAATAAATCCAGCAAGAATACCGGCCAATATACCAAACTGTCCTGCAACAGGTGCTAGTCCTGTCACAAACAGAATGGAAAGAATCGCTCCTATGGAATACTCTATTGGAGTGAATTCGATAGCTATGATTGCTCCAATGACTACACAAGAAGAATTAAATGGGTTTTTACCTAAAGCAGAAAATCCAAGTATTGTTAATACAGCCCCAACAACAGGCCCACTTATAGAAATGCCTAAAGCCAAAATCAGAATGAGTGAAAATAAACCCATAAGCCCAACATTCAAAAACGTTACACTTAGCCCAAATTCTTTCATATAATCTGTTATCAGTTTCCCTGATTTCGAAAACACCTTAGAATACTTTTTAAACACATGCTTGTCTTCATAAATAGCCAATCCAATGAATAAAATAGAAATCACAATTATACTAATTAATAGTGTTTGATGATAAGCATCACTAAGGTGAGCGGATCGGTTTACGTTAGTCCCAAATGAAGCCAAAATACCCGTTAGCGCCATGGAAATAACACCCATAGAAAATCCAGTGTTATATAAATTATAACCTTGATGAAATTTCATCGCAAAATTATTAAATGCAGGAAGGATAAATCCTACTATTATTCCTATTGTTACCCCAAGTAGAATTCCTATAGGTAAGCTGAACCCTGCACCAAAAATCAAATAACTTGTAATTGGAGAAATGCCGGAAGATAACAAAAGCACATGGATATAATCTCTTAAATCTGTTTTTGATGCTTTTGCATACAAGAAAATTCCGATATACATTGGCAGAGCATTATATAAGTTTTTACCAAAAAACGCAAACCCTGCAATGGTCAATAAACAAGCAAAAATGGCTCCATCGAATTCGACTTTGAGCCATTTCAAAATAAGTATATTTAATAGTGTTGTCGTTAGAACATTGAAAAGTGTAGCTGATAGACCACCAATCAAAAGATAATCTGTCAATAAGATTGAAGATGAAGTTAATATATTCTTATATCCCTGAAATGTTGCCGATATCGGCTCAATCAAAAAAACAAGAATGAAAAGGATAACTAGTACAACGATTAAAAAGTATGAATAGAAATTCTTAGCTGAAAGTTTTGTCATCATTAGGTCCTCCGGTTTGAAAGAGATAATTAATGGCTGCTTCTTAGTTAAGAGCTCATTATTGTTTTATTATACAGGAAATAAAAAAAATTTGAAAGGTCTGCAAGTAAAAAAATAATGATTTAACTATTTAAAAAGTATGATATATCAATTGCTGTTTTGAAACTATACATTATATTGTTTTAATCCTGTTTCAATGATGTCCCAATATTTAGGAACATCTATTGCTGTAGCGACATAGGTATTTTTTGGAAGTTTCATATAATCAAAGATATCACAATTAGTACGACCATAGCTAGTTCCACGTGATATATCAATATCACAATGAACAAAGGATAGTGTTACAATAGATGGATCTATCAAATACGCTATTGTAACAGGATCATGTAATGGCCCTCCTGCGAACCCAAAGACACGCTTTTGGTTTTCATTAAAGACATTCATTAGTTTTATGAATAAGAGGGATGCTTTGTTATTGATTTTTTCCATTCTTTCAACCACTTTTGGTAAAACAAGTACTTGTCTTGTTACATCAAGCCCAAACATTTTAACGATGCACCCAGATGTAAATACGATATGCGCCGCTTCTGGATCACATTGAATATTGAACTCTGCAGCAGGAGTAACGTTTCCGTTTGTATATGCACCACCCATCAATAAGACTTCTTCAATATTGTTTTTAATACGAGGTTCTATTTTCATAGCAAGTGCAAGGTTTGTC
>CAZUQS010000191.1:0-3150 GCA_964622615.1 uncultured Candidatus Izemoplasmatales bacterium
TTGCTATTTTTGTTCTTACATTTATTATGACAAAAATATGGAAAAGAATACATCCAATCTACCTTGTACTTGTATCTGGAGTTCTGGGTATCGTTATTTTTGGATTACTGTGAGGTAAATTATGATATTTGAACTAGAAATAATTCGTTGGCTTCAAAGCTTTAGAACAGATTTTCTCGATTGGTTATTCCAATCCTTTACGATCTTTGGGGAAGAAGTTATATTGATATGTATACTTGGCTTCATCTATTGGTGTTATGATAAAAAAATAGGTGAAATGCTTGGATTAACAGTATTTATTTCTCTAGGGATAAACAGCTTATTGAAATTAATTGTTATGCGACCTAGACCATTTATGGCCGATGGTACGATTGCTAATATTAGACCAGATACTGCAGGGGGCTATTCCTTCCCAAGTGGTCATACGCAAACAGCGTCTACCATCTATTTTAGTCTCTATTACTTTATTAAAAAACGTTGGTTACTAATTGTAGCTATTGTAATAACAACCCTAGTAGCACTTAGTAGAATGTATTTGGGTGTACATTACCTTACTGACGTTCTTACAGGAGCTGCTTTGGGAATCTTGATTTCATTCATTTTCTCAAAGTTATTGCAAAAGAATGTCAATCTAAAAAAAATCTATTACGCTTTATTAGTACTTGTTGTACTATCATTTATAGGAATTACAACCTATAACTATATACAAAACTTAAGTAATTCCGTTATCGATGCTCATCAATTTTATTTTGATACAGAAGATATTGCCAAAATGTTGGGAATATTGACTGGTTTTATCATTGCTATATTCTATGAGAAAAAATACGTTAATTTTGAAAATCATACAGATTGGAAAAAGAACATAATTCGGTTTGTAATAGGCTTAGCAATCATTCTATTTATTCGCTATGCTTTAAAGTATATTTTTGGTATAATAGTAGATGAAGAAACGCTTACTTTCGGGCAAGGGTTCCAAGGGATACTAGCTATACTATTTGATTACATCCGTTACCTAGCAATGCTATTTGTTGGAATTGGACTCTATCCAAAGCTATTCAAGCGATTAAAAATTTAGGAGGCACCATATGGAAATTAAAAACAAGACACTCTACGACAAAGATCTAATTCTTGGTTACAACAATTATTATTTAACATCGTATATAAGACGCAATTTTATTGTTATATCTGCTATATCAGGCGTTTTTATCATTTACATGATGGCAATACAGCAATGGTGGTACGCATTATTATTGTTTGGAATTTTAGTGTTTTATTTAATATTAACGTATTTCATGCAAAAAATAACTACAAAAAGAATTCTTAAGAAATCTCCATTAGTAGAACAACCAGTTATGCAAACCTACGTATTCAGAGATGATAACTTCGATGTCAGTAATATAAAAACAATGACTGTTCGTTATGAAGAGATTGTTAAATATAAAGTTGCGAAAGATTTTTATCTATTACAATCGAGAGATCGAAAAACCTACATTGTAAAGTTCAATGGTTTTGAAACAGAATATGAAAAAAATGATTTTGACTTATTTTTAAGGGAAAGATACGCTAAGAAGAAAAGAGCCTAGAGCTCTTTTTTTTATTTTTTCAGATCATATTGACAATGTAAACCATATGGTATATACTAGCAAGTATAATGGCTCAGAATAGGAGGGGTTCGAATATGAATGACCAAACATATTTACTGAGACAAAATGAACGATTATTTGAAGCCACTCTGGATGAGTTTTCGAGCAAACCATATGCTCTTGCATCAACCAACGAAATCATAAAAAACGCAGAGTATAATAAAGGAAGTTTCTATTATCGTTTTAAAACAAAAGAAGAAATATATGTTGCTTTAATAGATTATGTCTACGTTCAACAAATTGCTCTCTTTGAACAACAACATCTTCGAATAAACACCTTAAATAGCGTTTCAGAGGTGATAATGATCCTCTTTGAAAATCTAAGAGAACTACATAAGCTAGATAAACGATACGTATTGTTATTACGAAAGATTCAGTTAGAGAGTAAAGGGTTAAAAGACTACATAAAACAATACTGTATCTCATCATTTTTAGAACGAATATTGAAGCAAATGAAGATTCTACTCGAGACTCTTTATGATCCTGTGGAATCCAAAATATTCATTGATTTTCTACTATATTCTTATCATAATGATGACACAGTATTTATGGAGAAAGAGTTTAACTCTTACGTTTCCAACATTACAAAGTTCTTAACTAATAAAACGGTTCGGAATAAGACAGAATTCCAATCACATATCGATTGGTCAACCTTAAAGAGTTCGTTAAACTATGTTTTAATGCTTGAACAACACTTTAAAAAAGAGCATTTAGATGATATCTGTTACCTATCCGATATAATCAACGATCTTGAATTCTTAAAGACAATGCGAAAAACACTCAAAATTCAAAAAATTGATTTAGAGAACGTATTGAAATCGGGATTGAAACGAAATCTAAAAGATTATACTCATTTAATGAAATTATCTGGGTTATCATACTTTTCTACTAGTTATCATCAACTTGAGTTGGATCAGAAAATTGTTTTGATAATTACCTATTTCGTTTTAATCGGAAAAGAGACTATCTTCATAGACTATCTCTTAAAATTTATTGATTTTAATGATATTGAAATACTTTTCCAAGATTTATTGCCAATTTTGTCTAAAACTAGTACAATAATACTATTAGAAGAAGAATTCTACTTATTACCCGTTGTAATTGGTCAAATGTACCATTACGACAAAGACAACTCATTAGAACTTATTGATTTTGAACAAACACAAGTTCAAGACAAGAACACATACGAAATACAATATCTTGATACTGATAATAGAATAAAAACGATTCAAAAATCGCAATCTGATATCCATATGGAGGATTATTATAAATACCGTTTCATCACCTTGAATGCTATCCATAAAATTCGCGTTCAAGATATAATCGTTAGGAGTACATTATGAAAAACTTTTTAAGCATTCTAAGAAATGATTTTAAAAATTTCCGTAAATATAATATTCTTCAAATCGTATTGATGTTTTCAATACTTTTTGCAGCAATCATGGCCTTTTTCACACAAATCAATCCACTGTTATTAATTTATGTAACAGTCTTTATATTACCGGTG
>CAZUQS010000192.1:0-3132 GCA_964622615.1 uncultured Candidatus Izemoplasmatales bacterium
TCAATGATTTTTTCTATATAACTAGGGGAAATATTTTCCGCATCAATTAAAAGTGCGATATATTTGTTTTCTCTATTCATAATTCACCTCATAATCATTATAACAAATTTTACTAAATTTAACCATATATTATATTTATTGCATACAAAAGGAGATTGAAATGATTAAAAACGCTACACTTAATGACTGGGTTACCGAAATCACATCATTATGCACACCTGAGAAAGTAACTATCTGGGAAGGTACTCAAAAACAATACGATGAATTAGCGGATGAATGTGTAAGAACAAATAAGGCAATTCGTTTGAATCCAAAAAAGAGACCTAATAGTCTTTTATTCAGATCACATCCTTCTGATGTTGCTAGAGTTGAGAAAAGAACATTTATCTCTACTACAAAAGAATCTGATGCGGGTCCTACAAATAATTGGATTTCACCTGAGGAACTGAAACCAATAATGTTAGATTTATTTCATCAATGTACGACTGGTAGAACCATGTACATAATTCCATTTTCCATGGGTCCTATTGGCCACTCATTTTCCAAACTAGGGGTTGAAATTACAGATAGTCCTTATGTAGCTTTAAATATGCACATAATGACTAGAACAGGAATTCAGGTTTTGGATTTAATTAATCAAGGAACAGAATACGTTAAATGTTTACATTCTATAGGCTTTCCGTTAGAACCTAATCAACCTGATCCAGATTGGCCATGTGCTCAAATGGATAAAAAATATATATCTCACTTTCCTGAAGAAAATATGGTTTGGTCTTATGGCTCAGGATATGGAGGTAACGCTCTATTAGGAAAGAAATGTTTTGCATTGAGAATAGCATCCAATCAAGCGAGAAATGAAGGTTGGATGGCAGAACATATGTTAATTTTAAAATTAACAGACCCTGCTGGAAAAATCAAATATGTGACCGGAGCTTTTCCTAGTGCGTGTGGCAAAACAAATCTTGCTATGATTAACCCTTCATTAGAAGGATGGAAGGCAGAAACATGTGGCGATGACATTGCTTGGATGAGAGTTCAAAAAGATGGAAGGCTGTATGCTATAAATCCTGAGAATGGGTTTTTTGGTGTAACATCAGGCACCTCGAAAAAATCAAACCCAGTTGCACTTGCGACGGTTAAAGACAATACAATTTTTACAAACACAGCTCTTACGGATGATTTCGATGTTTGGTGGGAGGATCTAACAGATGAAGCTCCTGACCATTTAATAGATTGGCATGGAAACGATTGGTTTAAGGGAGATACCTTTAGACCGGATCACCCAAACGCTAGATTTACTTCTCCACTTACAAATTGCCCAATTTTGGCGAAGGAATATGAGGAACCAGTTCCTATTTCAGCTATTTTATTTGGTGGTAGAAGACCAGATACAATTCCTTTAATTCACCAATCTTTTAACTTCCTTCATGGGATATTTATTGGATCTATTATGGGTTCTCAAATAACGTCCGCTATCATTGATGATAATATTGGAAAAGTACGAAGAGATCCGTTTGCAATGCTACCTTTTATTGGCTATAACATTTCTGATTATGTAAATCATTGGGTTGATATTTATCATAAATCTACTGATGCTTTATTACCTAAGATTTTCTTAGTAAATTGGTTTAGAAGAGATGAATCTAATAAGTATCTTTGGCCAGGATTTGGAGAGAACAGTAGAATTCTAAAATGGATACTTGACCGCACTGAGAATCAAGCAAACTTCGAGATATCTCCAATAGGACTAACTCCTGATATCAATCGATTAGAGCTAGAAGATCTTGCAATTTCTCAAAATGCGTTAAAAGAACTATTTGAAGTTGATAAAGACGCGTGGTTAAAAGAAATTCAATCTATAAACAATTACTACAAAATATACGGCGAATCATTGCCAAATGTACTTCGAACACAGTTAAAAAAATTAAAAAATCGATTTGATATATAAATAAGGCACGCTTTGAAAGCGTACCTTTTTTTGTATACATTTTAGATATAACATACAATATATAAATATCAATTGCTAGTTATTATTTATTTTTAAAAATTATACAGACTAATTAATTTGATATTTAACTGGTTTCTTTGCCAAATACAAGTCTAAATTCATAAGAATCATCTGATACAATCTTTCTCTCATATAAGGACTAGATGACGCATTATGTGGTGTTATATACACATTATCTAAATTCCATAATGGATGATCTTTTGGTAACGGTTCAGGATCAAAAACATCCAGGCCTGCACCTCTAATATTTTTGTTAAGTAATGCTAAATACAAATCATTTTGATTTACAATTTTACCTCTAGCAACATTAATGAAAAGTGCTGTTTCTTTCATCAATTCAAATTTATCTTTGTCAAACATATATAAAGTGCTATCAGCTAATGGTAGAGCTAATATTACATAATCAGCGATTTTTAGGGCACTATTTAAATCAGCGTTAGTTGTAATAATTTTGTCAAAGTTTTCTTCCAAGATCATATTGTTTCTATACCCAATCACCGTCATTTCAAAAGACTTTAATCTTTTAGCTAATTCTTTTCCTATAGAACCAACACCCAATATAAGCGCTGTTGAACTCGTTAACTCTGGCTCTTCTTTGATTGGTTCCCATCTGCCTTCTTTCATTGCTTGGATGTAGTATTTTATATTGCGATTAAAGTATAGTATTTTAGTAATTACATCTTCCGCAATAGATTTAGAAAATATGTCCTGAGCATTACAAAATATAATATTACTATTATTTATTAATTCAACATCAACACCGTCATACCCAGCCATCAAATACTGTATCCATTTGAGCTTTGGATACTCTATTAAGTTCATTTCCTTAACAAGTTTTGGCATAGTAAATAAAACTTCGATTTCTTTATGTCTATTCGTTTCAATTACAAATTCTATATTTGGGTAACGTTCAACTAAACTATTATAATTTGCTCTCCCTATCAATCTAGGGTCTACGTAAACAACCATGTGATCACTCCTTTATCCTAACAAATTATATCATACTTATATGTATTTTTCACTCATTTAGCCTGCAACAACTCTTTAAAATAAAAAAAAGTAAGAAAGGTATTTTCTCACTTTATTTTTTAATTGATGTTATGATGCATACATCTTGGTTAAAA
>CAZUQS010000193.1:0-3128 GCA_964622615.1 uncultured Candidatus Izemoplasmatales bacterium
TCTCCCAATATTTAAGAGGGAGGTTATCATAAATGAAAACAGTTATTGAGACATATAACGACCGCCCTAAACACACGGTAAGAAATGTTCTTATAAGTATATTTCTATTAGCTTTAATTATTTGGAGCATTCCTGTATTGCAGCATGATCGGTTCCTTGGTGGAGCGGAGATTGCAAAAAACATTGCTAGAGCTTTCATTAATCCGTCATGGGATAATATATTTAATACAAGAGTTGATGGAATACCATACTTAATGTTTCAAACAGTAGGGATGGCAGTACTAGGGACACTATTGGGAGCTATATTGGCTATACCTTTTGCTTTCCTGACTGCGAAAAATATTGTTGGTAAATTTAATATTATTGGTAATACAATCATTACTACTATTCGTTCATTTCCATTTTTCCTACTCTTATTGATGATTATTCGTGTGAGTGGACCTGGAGAATTTACAGCTGTTCTTGCGATTGGTATATTGTCTATTGGAATGATTTCAAAATTATACATTGAAATCATTGAAGATATAGATCCTGGAATTTTGCAGTCATTAGATGCACTTGGAGCTACTAGACTTCAAAAAATCAGACATGGGATACTACCTCAATTATCCGCGAATATTATCTCGGTAGTAATCTACCGTTTTGAGATAAACGTGAAAAACGCTACGATATTTGGGATTATAGGTACAGGAGGTATTGGTACCACATTACGGTTAGCAATGGACGCTGGTAGATGGAGAGACGCATCTGCTGCATTGTGGGGAATTATTGTTGTTGTAGTAATCGTAGATTATTTTTCAACAAAAATCCGAAAAAAACTGATTGATGGATAATTGTTTAAAACACAATAAAAGAGACTCAATTATTATAATACAGATATAAAACGAAAAAAAAAGTAGCCATTTGGCTACTTTTTATTTGCGAGTTTTTCTAATGTTTTAAGGATAATTTGGTAACCCACTTTCTCGTCGGTGATTTCTAGCACACTTGATTCAATGGGACAACGTCCATCTTTATTTCGGTTAATAATATAATCTGCTTTGATTTCATAATATACGTTCATTCCATAATACTCTGCAAGATCTAAAGCATCCTTACTTATGATTGGAGTAACAATAGAAGTAGCGTTGATAAGTCTAGCCAAGATTATTGCTCCCCTACCCATAATCTTATCCACTAAAATCAAATTTTCCTTATTATTACCAAATTTGTGATAGAAATCTAAGATTGGTTTTACTCCATGTTCTATGGAAGAAAAGATAATCGAATTATCCTCTAGAATAAAACAAGTTTTATCAGGTTGATTTATAAATAATTTAAGATAATCGTTCATGCTTTTTCAATTCCTTCCTAAGGATTAATACGGTGCTTGGAATAATAAAAATTTGTAGAACTATTCCAATCACTCCAGGATAAAACATTGCGATAGTACCAAATGCTGGTGGGAAATCAATCAAAAACAGATTCATCATGATTAGTAATGCTAAAATAGCAACAGCCATTCCTGATATCTTGGCTATAAAATAACTTAAAAACACATTAACTTTCAGTTTATAGAAAAGCCATCCACTAACAAACGCATAAACAATTAATTCAAAAATCATATAGCTAGCTATCAATATTGGAGGCATCCCAAACATAAATCCAACACCAACACTCAATACAGCAATAATAATACCAGAGACAGGACCTAATAACATTGCTCCAATAAAAACTGATAAGTGCATTGGTAGTAAAGTAGCTCCTAACAATGGACCACCAAATGCATGTATTGTTTGTGGTAATACAATCCCTATTGCCACAAATAAAGCTGTTAAAATCACTTTTCTTGTACTCATATTATATGCTCCTTAGAATGCGAGTAAATATTCCGTCAATAAGTATTCTACAATATTAATGGTATTTTGTATACTTATATACCTTTTTAGTTGGCAAAAGAACTCGATACAGTTTATTTAAAGTTTTTGATAGAAGCGGTAGTAGTAATTGGGGTAGGGCTGTCTTTGTATGGAGCATCATATACATTCTTATATGCGTTATTTCTTTTAAGTCGTGAGTTCCAATACATGTTGGTTAAACCTAATAAATTAAGAATTCTGTATAAGAATCTTCCTAATTTTGATGATTTTTCTTTGCCATATAAGAATTTTAAGTCTTCTTTGTTATAGGATTCATCCAATTTGTAATTTTTACCCAATCTAGACACAGCCATTTGTTTTTTCTTTGTCATTGATGGGGGCATAAGTCTAAATCCCTCACTACCAGGAATGATGATCACTCCAAAATTATTGAACTCCATAATGTTTGAAAATCTGTTCAAATATCTTTCTAATGATTTACTTTGAATTCCATCACTAAATCCGGAATGAATAATATAGGTTATTTGCTTGTTTTTGAATTGATCTTTGTAATTCGATAAGCATTCAAAAAAATGCTTCACTTGACCAGGCATCCCATCCACATACAATGGAAATACCATTAATGCTTGATCATAATCACTCAATTCACTCGCAAAAGACATATGTTCGCTTCCTTGGTTTAAAAACCGCGTTTCAACATTATCTCCACCATATCCATTCAAAAACCATTCTGAAATTACTTTGGAATTACTTCCTTTCCCTCTTGGACTTCCATTATAAATGATTAAAGACATCTACAACACCTCCTACGCTGTCAATTGTATTAAACAGAGAAACGTTTTCTTTTCTGGAATTTAAAGCATTTCTAAAGTATGTTGAAGAAATCAAATCGATATCCTCTTGAATTGTATCTTCATCTGTGATTAACAAAACACTGATATCTGGATGCTTCTCATATCTTTGTAGATGGTGTTGTTCTCCATTAAAATAAGTAATATATGGAATTGCTGTTCCAATACTTCTGTCTTTACATTTTTTTAGAATCGAGGATTCATATCCCAAAATCACAGGAGAAATGTATAAGATTCTATCAGCGTGAGGAATCCTACTGAAAACTTGTTCATAATCATCCTTGATAGCGCACAAACCAGGCGTTTTAACCCAACAAGACCAACAGCCAGTACAATATTTAATATCCATATCTCTAAGTCTGAAGTATTCTATTTCATGAGTTGAATTTTCAATGATTGATTTTTCGATAGTTGTTTC
>CAZUQS010000194.1:0-3116 GCA_964622615.1 uncultured Candidatus Izemoplasmatales bacterium
TGTCGTCCACTTTTCTTAAACATTCAATTTCTGATACTTCATTGATATCTTCAAGCGTCGGTATGCCTACCGCAGAATCGCTAAAAACATCATCTTCAATTAAAGTGGTAATTAAATCATTACAGCTATCCTCATTATTCGCTAATCCTGAATAATAATCCATGGTAGTTGTTTCTCCTTCAAAATTACAGGCGATAAGTAACATCGCTATTAATACTAATACAAAAATATTCTGAGCTTTTCTCATTATATTAACATCCTTTCCAACACTATGGTCGTGTTATTGCAAAATATAAGATTTCACTATTATAACGACCCCAATCAACTGTATTAGGATTTATTCCATATGCAAGTATATCACTGGGACCATTACCTTGTTTATGTGCCCATTGACCAGAACTAGTCTGAACCATAAAATGATAGTCATAACATAATTCACCTCTATATACTCTTCCGGTATTATCAACTCTCAAAGCAATGCGATATTCATATGAATAAATATCTGAATTTGGCCCCAAAATAGGCCTGATACCTCTATTTAATACCTTAAAATCATCATACATCTTTTGTGCAACTAAAGAAATGGTTCCTGCATCATCACAACTTATTCCCCCCGAAGAGGACTCTCCAGGTTGTCTCTTGTGATCATCCATATAAGTCATAAGAGCATAACCATAACAATTTGGATATGTAGAGTCACCAAATTCTTGATAAGGTATCGCTGCCCCATAACCTGAATAAATAAAATGAGTATGTTCATAAAAAATATTTATGGCATCCCAATACCCTGTTGGCTCATCATTTCCATAACCGCCACCGCCACCTACAGCTTGAGTATATCCAGTTGGGTCTATAAGTGTTACTGAATTGTTTTGACAATAAACATACATATTCGAAGTATTAACGGAAGCTGACAGGCTAACTATTCCATCTGCATTAATAAATCTTCCAATTTGAGGATTGTAATATCTACTATTCAAATAATACATGTCAATTTCGGAATCATATCGATATCCACGATATGTATAAGGGTTGTTACTTACCCCAGTAATAGAAGTGTTTCCATACGCATCATATGAATACGTTGCTATTGTATTTCCTAAATCATCTATTAATCCAATAACATCACCTTGTAAATTATAGAGATAAAAATAGTCTTCTCCATCTTCATTAAAGCTTATTAATGTTCCGTTACAGTCATATGTATAAAGTATATCATAGATTCCATTTGTTTCATAAACAACTCTGCTACCAAGTAGTTCATAATCAATTGTTTCTGTTAAAACTGGAGTATAACCTTGATATGTGTAAAATTCTTTGCTTGTTCGATATCCATTATCATTATATTTGTATATTATTTTAAATACAGGTGTAGAAGAACCTGCCATTATGCTAATTCTGTTTAATTCTCTTCCGCTCCAAGCAAGATATGCTCCATAATAAACAGTGCCACTATACTTAAAATTAGATATAAATGTTGGATTTCCATTATTATCATATGTCAGTGCATGAGAAGTTGAAACGCCGTTTTCCATAGTGTAATAACTACTTAGCTGATCTGACCAGCTTGAATTATAAGTATACTCTAATTCATATGTCGGACTATCTAACCCATCTCTTTGATAGCCATATCTTGATAATTTAGTTCTGTTACCCATTTGATCGTATTCATATACATTTGTATAGTCATCAACGGCCGTATCAGAGTAATATATGTCTTCGACAATTAATTGATTCAAATCATCATATTCATAATTATCTTTGCGAATCTGAGTTGTATCTTCATAATAGGTAATTTGAATTATATTTCCTATATCGTCATAAAGGTAACTGAATTTAATGTTTTCACTACTATCTGAAAGTATATCATATGTTATATCAGTTACTCTAGATGTATATCCTTGATAAACAAAATGCTCTGTGTAAAGTTCTTCTGTAGCATTATCAATATGTAACATAATATTATTTAGACGATCTAGCGCAGTTGCTTCAGTATAGTCATATTCTCTTGAAAGTAAATTGGAAGCTATAGAAATGTACGATGTTTCACTTATTCTGTATTCATCATCATATAGATAACTAATCTCATTTTCCATATCATTAAGTTTAAAATACAGAGAAGATACATTACTCATTTCATCATAACCATATACAATAATGTTTTCATCTTCATCTATGATTTTTGTAATTCTACCCAATGAATCATATGAATAAAACTCTCTATGAACTATTGTGCTATCATCTAACTCGGTATAAACGTTTAAATACCCTTCATTTGAATATTCATAAGAAAAACGAGTCACATAATTATCTTCTGAATCTAAAAATTGCGTTTCAGTAACTAGATTTAAATCATTATATTCAAATTTCATTGAATATCCATTACTATATGTTTGAGTTGATATCCTGTTCGAATAGTATGTTGGTCCATCATCATAAACATAGGTCATAAAACTTGAAGTGTTAACTAGAACCTCATCCATACGCCCCTCAGGATCATAAGAAATTTCATAATAATATGTTGGGGAATTCGGGTCATTATACTCTAAACAAATCTTAATCAAACGATTTTGATTATCGTAAAGATAAGCAACCTTACCATCAATAATAGACATAGTATTATCATACTCTTCTGTTGATTGTACTTCAGCTAATTCTCCAGTATCATCATATAGATAATGAGTATCTTGTCCCTTTGCATTTTCCATAGCCTCTAATAATCCAGTGTAAACATCACTATAATAGGTCGTTGTTTTTCCGAATTTATCTGTTGTTGAAGAAGTATATTGGTAATATGAACTGGCTAAATATGCAGTTGAGGTAGTGTAATAGTTGCTTGTTCCTTCTCCAATTGTAATTGAATAAGATTGACCATAATCATTATAGGAAGGGGTAATCAAGATATTATTAGTTATAGTACTGTTTATAACATCAATTGTTGAATCTACATCAGTAACAAAGCCATCGGTGGTAATTGTATAAGGAGTTCTTGTGAAATCATCGTCTGCATTGTCATCATCGTAAGTAATGACCGTTTCTTGCTGACTAGGTTTTATTATTTTCTCAATTCTTCCTGCACTATCATATTCATAGGTTGTGAATGTTCGCTCGTAACG
>CAZUQS010000195.1:0-3070 GCA_964622615.1 uncultured Candidatus Izemoplasmatales bacterium
TTTAGTTATACTATTAAAATAGTATAGTCATTTTCAAAAACTCCAAAATGAATTCTAATAAAACTTGTTAAAGGCTATGTTATGTGGTAAAATATAGGTAAATTTTATTATGGAGGAAAAAAATGAAAAAAATATTAAGTTTAGTTACACTTTTGTTATTTGCATTTGTATTAGTTGGTTGTGGTGAAGAAACTACAGCAGCAACGACTGCAGGAACAACTGCAGCAACAACTGCTGCACCAACAACTGCAGCTGCACTTACTTATGAAATCGCACTTGTTACCGATGTAGGAAACATCGATGACAAATCATTCAATGAAGGTGCATGGAATGGTGTAGTAGAATATGCTACAGCAAATGGTATTACTTATACTTACTATCGTCCAACGGAAGATAGTGACGCAGCTAGAGTTGAATCAATTGATGCAGCTATAGCAGCTGGAGCAAAAATCGTTGTATGTCCAGGATTTTTATTCGAGACAGCTATTTATGAAGTTCAAGGAGACAACCCTACTGTTGCATTCTTGTTACTAGATGGTGAACCGCACACTGCTGACTATGCAACTTATGAAACTTTAGCTAATACGCACAATGTATTATATCAAGAAGAACAAGCTGGATTCCTTGCAGGATATGCAGCAGTTATGGACGGATATAGAGATTTAGGATTCATGGGCGGAATGGCAGTTCCTGCTGTTGTACGTTATGGATATGGATTTGTTCAAGGAGCTGAATATGCTGCTGTTCAAGAAAGTTTAACAGATGTAACTATCAAATATGGTTACGCAGACGCATTTTGGGCAAGCCCAGAATTAGAAACTCAAATGGACTTATGGTATGCAGGCGGAGCTGAAGTTGTATTTGCTTGTGGTGGCGGATTATACTTATCTGTAGTTGCTGCAGCTGAAAATACAACTGCTGGTAAAGTTATTGGTGTTGACGTTGACCAAGTAGCTGAATCAACTAGAATTATTACTTCTGCTATGAAAGGTTTAACACTTTCTGTTGCTGATGCATTAGCTGCATTCTATGACAATTCAATGGCATGGCCTACAGCATTAGCTGGTGTAACATCAACTCTTGGTGCTACAACAGACGGTATTGGTCTTCCAACTGCAACTGCTTCTTGGGGATTTGATACTTTCACAGTAACACAATATGATGCAATCTTTGCTTTATTAGTTGCTGGTACTGTAGTAGTATCTCCAGCTATTGATGTTGAACCAACAGTAACAGTGGTTACTGTAGATTACGTTGAATAAAATAACAAAATAATTACATTAAGAAAAGGGACTTACCCTTTTCTTTTTTTTTGCCTTATAATTTCCCATTTATGATATAATATTTTTAAACAGTATGTATATATGCAAAAAATAAAGAATTCAGAAAAGGTTAGAAAGGATTCATATGGAAAACTACATTATTGAGATGGAAAACATCCGTAAAGAGTTTCCTGGAGTTGTTGCTAATGACAATATTACTCTAAGACTAAAAACGGGAGAAATTCACGCATTGCTTGGCGAAAATGGAGCTGGAAAGTCTACTTTAATGAGTGTTTTGTTTGGCTTGTATATACCAGAAAAAGGTGTTATCAAGAAAAATGGAGAAGTAGTAAATATTGCAAACCCTAATGTAGCAAATGACTTGGGTATTGGAATGGTACATCAACATTTCAAATTGGTTGAAGTATTTACAGTTTTAGAAAACATTATTTTGGGTGCAGAACCAACAAAAAATGGATTTCTAACTACAAAAGAAGCTCGTGACAAAGTAGTGAATCTAAGTGAAAAATTTAATTTACATGTGGATGTTGACTCAGTTATTGAAGACATCTCTGTTGGTATGCAACAAAGAGTTGAAATTTTAAAGATGCTTTATAGAGATAATGAAGTATTGATTTTTGATGAACCAACAGCTGTATTAACTCCTCAAGAAATTGATGAACTAATGAAAATCATGAAAAACCTAATTACAGAGGGTAAATCTATTTTATTCATTTCTCATAAATTGAATGAAATTATGGCTGTTTGTGATCGAGTTACCGTTCTTAGAAAAGGTAAATATATTGGTACAGTTGATATAAAGAGTACGACAACTTCAAAACTATCAGAAATGATGGTAGGTAGACATATCGAAGGAGTTAAATTATCGGATGTTAGGAAAAAAGGAAAGGTGATTTTAGATGTTGAAGATATAACAGTATCTAGCAAATCACATAAAAATAATGCAGTAAATAATGTTTCATTTCAAGTACATGAAGGTGAAATATTAGGTATTGCTGGTATTGAAGGAAACGGACAAACTGAATTAGTTTATGGTATAACAGGTTTAGAAAAAATCTCTAAAGGTAAATTACTCCTTGACGGAGAAGATATATCAAAAACAAGTATCCGAGAAAGAAACCTTATGGGAATGAGTCATATTCCTGAGGATAGACATAAACACGGGTTAATTCTAGATTACAATTTAGCTAACAATTTAGCTTTGAAAAAATATTTCCAAGAAGGATTCCAAAAAAGAGGATTTATTAATAAATCTTTCGTAATGGAACACGCAAAAAAACTTATTGAAGATTATGATATTAGAAGCGGCAAAGGCGCTACAACACCCGCTAGAAGTATGAGCGGTGGGAACCAACAAAAAGCTATTATTGCTAGAGAAATTGATTGTGAGTCGAAATTATTGGTAGCTGTACAACCTACTAGAGGATTAGATGTTGGTGCAATTGAAAATATTCATAGAACTCTAATAGCGCAAAGAAACAATAATAAGGCAATTTTAATGATAAGCCTTGAACTGGATGAAATTATGAATATAAGTGATAGAATTCTAGTTATGTACAATGGGGAAATTGTTGCTGAGTTAGATCCAAAGAAAACGACGACAAGAGAAATTGGTTTATATATGGTTGGTTCTAAAGTGCAGAAAAAAGCTCCAAAGAAAACTCCAAAGAAAGAGGTGAAAGTAAATGCCTAAAGACATCAAATCACCTCAAGTGAAGAAGAAAAGAGAAGCATCAGATAAATCATTAACATTTATTTCAGCAATGTTTGCTATTTTAGCTGGGCTG
>CAZUQS010000196.1:0-3060 GCA_964622615.1 uncultured Candidatus Izemoplasmatales bacterium
TAAAAAAACTCTTAAAACTAGAAATGTAAAATTTTAAAGTAGACTTTTATAAGAAAATAAATATACGTGAAGCACTTTTAAATAGTAATGTGCTGAAAAAACCATAATACAAAATGCAAGTAAAATGTATTAGCTAATTTTTTTAGGCTCTATTGTTAATATAATACTTAATTAAAGCAGTCATTGTTCCAGAACCAATTATTATGTAACCATATTGATTAAAAAAATCGGCAAACCCCCACCATGGACCTAAAAAAACAAACGCAAGTATCAAAAGTAATAAGTGAAGCAAAACTATCTTGTATGCTTTATCAAACAAAAAGTATAAAATAATTTCAATTACTAATACTATAATAATTAAAAATAGCATAGCAGAATCCTTGGATTAATAATGATTTGATAACCCATCACAAAATAATCCAGACCTTTCTTTATTTGTTTAGTATAATTATCTATATTGTATCATTAGGATGCTTTACCGTCAATAAAGTGGACACAAACATTCATAGTATAAGTTTAATTTTCAATAAATCGTAAAAAAACTGCCTAAAGCATAACATAATGCTCTAGGCGGTTTTCTATTTTTCTGACTATGTAATTTACAAATAAAGACTTGGTTTTTAACAGTCCACTGCATTCGACATGTTTAATTCTAAACTCAATATTATTTTTGTTAATGACTGTGATTGATTTGATTAACTCTCCAAGCAGAGAATCAAAATCGTTACTTTTTGCTTGCTTTAGTAAAATATTATTTATCGTGTTTTTCACTTGTTCAGGTTGGTAGGTTTTGGATAGCTGATTGTTGATTGATGGTAGTTCTAGACTTGAATCATTTAGCTCATTATTGATTTCTTCCATCACTTTTAGTTCAAACTCGTTAATTGGATCAAGGAGTTGTTGCTTCTTTGCTTGTAAGCCGAGAATTTTGGCTTCAGTGGCTTCTTTAACAAGGAGTAAACTAAGTCTTTGCGGATTTGATTCAACAGCCTTATAAACTAAGTTTAAGAAGTCTTTTTTATTACTTATAATGTATTTCAACTGATTTAGAATTGCCTTGTCTAAGATACTTACTGAAATGTTTTCACCTGGACATGTTTTAATCATTTTGTTGGAAGGACACATCATCATGTTTCTTGAGTATTCAGAGTTTGTGTTCTTTTTTCTGCGAATATAACTTTTACCGCAATATGGACATTTTAACATCCCTGCATATTTGGTATGCTGATTGTACATGTCTTTATCAATCTTTTCAGAAGTAATATGATGAAACTTTTCAATTTGAGCTTTTCTGATTTCTTGAGCTTTATTAAATAGTTCTTGGGTGACAATTGGCGGGTGAGAGTTTTCCACATAATACATGGGTAACGTTTCGTTTTTTACTTTGAGTTTTGCTTTAAAAGAAGGTCTAACTGTTTTTTGAAGGAGTGCATTACCCGTATATTTCTCATTCTTTAATATGTTATAAATCGCATTACCATACCATTTACCTTTGTTGTAAGTGGTTTTTATATTGTTTGAATTTAAGTGTCTGATAATTTCACTAACACCAATACCTGTCGTATACATCTCGTATATCTTTCTAACAACTGCAGCTTCATCTTCGTCAATAACCAGGTTCCTATCTTCATCATATTTATATCCAAGGAATCCTTTTGCTACAATATAGAACTTACCTTCAGAGAACCTCTTTCTAACATTCCATTTAACGTTTTCACTCACATTTCTTGCTTCTTCCTCAGCCATACCAGAAAGCACAGAGATGACGAATTCAATCTTAGGGTCAAAGGAACTAATATTCTCATTTTCAAACCACACCTCAACTTTTGCTTGCTTTAAGTTCTGAAGGATAGTGATTGTGTCCACAACGTTTCTTGAAAACCTGGAGATTGATTTGGTAATGATGAGATCAATGAGTCCACTTTTAGCCATTCCAATCATTGTTTGAAATTGGGTTCTCTTACTCATGTTAGTTCCGGATTTGCCCTCATCAGCAAATACGCCTATGAAATTCCAGTCTGATCGCTCCATGATCATCTTTGTGTATGTTTGGACCTGGGTATCAAAGCTTAAGTGAGCAACATCTTTTAATGTTGAAACTCTAGCATACGCGCATACATTTTTCTTACGTACCTGATTATCAATTAGTGTTTCAATCGATGTGATTTCTCTAATGTCCATCTTTGCCCTTGTCCATTTCTATAAGTCTCCAATTAATTTCATTACCATCATGAGTATAAGTGCCATTTAAGATGGGGAGATATTTTTTATATTTTTCTATTTCATCTCCAAAATTAATAAATTCATCATCCGAACTTGAGGTTAGAAAGATAACTTCTGTTGGGGATGTGACAATGATTTTTTTTACCAGCATCATTAGTGCTTCCCTGCTGATGATGTTTTGCTTTTCTTCTAAGAAGCTTTTGAGCTGAATGATGCGTTCCTTATTTAAATGTGAATCCATAAGTTTTGATTTGTAATCACTTAGTGTTTGATTGAGTCTTTTGAGTTCAGCTTTTTTATCTAAAAATACGGATTGATAATATTTGTCATCATCTGTAGAAGTGCTTGATATTCTAAGCTGAATTAAATTTTTAATTTCATTTTCGATTGCTATGACTTGATGCTCTGCAGATTCAATCTGTTCTTTAATGATTGGCTGCGTTAGATTAGATTCTAGAAGTAGAAGTGTTTGATTCATAATCTCAGGTGCTTCTGAGTTGATTTCATGAAAGACATACGCACTCAGTGTTTCTAATAATTGATTATCAATTGGCGTGTTAGAACAACTGCAGTGTTGCTCCCTGCCATTCTTACAGCTTAATACAATTCTGTTATAGCTCGTATTTGGATTGTAGTGCTGTCTATTCATTTTTCTATGACAAATCCCACAATAGACAATGCCACTTAAAGGATATCTATTGGCAAACCTAGAAGAACCCTGCTGCATGCTGCGTTCCTTTTTAATATTTTGTACTATCATAAAAAGTTCTTTAGAAATGATCGGTTCATGATTATTTGTTATGTAATATTTAGGTGCTTGGCCAGTGTTTACAACTG
>CAZUQS010000197.1:0-3052 GCA_964622615.1 uncultured Candidatus Izemoplasmatales bacterium
TTAAAGGAATTATATCTATCGGTTATGATATTATTCAAAACAAGATTCAAAGAGCTTATGAATATGAAGTAGATAAAATCTCTTATATTTATTTAGGTGTTGAATCTGCGGATCAAAAAGACATCAATGGTAGTGTCTATGGGTATCAGCATTTTGCTTATGATTATAGTAATGTTTATAATTTGGTGACTAATGTTCCATTTGGTTCAGATGGTCAATCAAATTCAAAGGTTGTTATCTATTTTGATCTCTATTTTGATCCAATGGTTTTTGGACAAACTAGCGAAGGCATTTCTCATGATAATAGCAATATCTTCATGAATCAAATATTTATTATTGAACATATCTTTATGATTATCAACTAAAGAGGTACAGACTTTGAAAAAAATTCTATCAGGTATTATTATATCACTGACCATCTTAATCTTTGGATTAGCAATATCAATTATGTTTTTAGGAGCATCAGCTTATAAAAGCAATACGCTATTTTATATATTTGATTATTCATTTTCAATCGTTCCAACAGAATCGATGATTGGTGATGAACCTGATTCATTACACCCTGGCGATATTGCAATTATAAAAGATGTAGCATTTGAAGATGTAAAATTAGGTGATGTGATTGTCTTTCAAGATCAGATCAGCGTTAATGGAAGTTCAACAAAAATTCTGATCATTCATAGAGTCGTAGAAATTGTTGGTGATGGTAGTTTAAGAACCAAAGGAGATAATCCATTAAACTCAGTTGATCCACATCCAGTGACTATAAATAATTATCAAGGAAGCATGCATTCCAAGATCACTTTCTTAAAACCAGTAGTTGATCTAATGATTAATAGCCGAAGTTTAATTTTCTTAGGATTAACTGCAGTTTTAGTCATTCTCCTCATTTGGGAATTAGCGCATATCTATAGAAACATCAGTGATGCCAAAAAAGAAGAAATCGAGCAAAAACATGAAGAAGAATTGAGTGCTTTTAGAGCTCTAGAACACGAAAAAATCTTACAAGAAATTTTAAAAGAAGAAAAAGATAAAAATGGTGATTTAAAAGAGTAAAATCGTTTGACATTTTATCTGAAAAAGACTATAATTAAAGAGTAGATATTATGTAATAATATCGCTATAAATTTGGCAAAACTAGGGTAACCTAGCGACGCAAAGCTATAGGGCCTAAAAAACTAGGTAGCCAGTTGCATCTCGAAAGAGATATGACTGGCTTTTTGATATCTTAGTAAAGGAGGCAAACGAATGAGAAAAAGATTAAAAATTAAATTAACATCTTTATTTACAGTTATTATTCTCATGATGTCGATTCCAACTGTTGTTTATGCATGGATGACTTACGTCGAAGAAAAATCGTTTGTCACCATTACAACAGGAGAAATTGCTGTAACGACTTATGCGAATGAACAAATCACGATTAATGATATTGATTTAGAAGATCTTGCATATATCGATTATCAAAAAGATTTCATTGATAATGATTCTTTAAGTTTGGATGTCATGGCATCTAGCTTACGGATAGATTTAGTCGCATCTGATAATAGTGTTTCCATTAAACATCAAATCCAGTTGATTGATACATCCAGTCAAGCTGGCCTTTTGTATTTTATAATCTATGAAGGTTTGAACATTGATGAAGAAATTGGTTTGTCAACCGATTACTATTTGAGAGTTTCAGCGATCATTAGTGGATATGTTACAAAACAAGAACAATTAGATGCAATCACAGCTTACAATCAAATAGTTCTAGATCAAATGAATACTGTAATTATGGAGGCTAGTGATGATATGACTTTCCAAATTGTCTTTTGGGGAGATTACAATGAAGCACCAGATCCATTAATTTATTTAGATCAAGTATATAGTTTCTCAATGATTATTGATATTGTGAATTCTAAGGGTGAGGTGGCATAATATGTTTAATGCACTCAAATCAAGAATGTACTTATCACTTGTTATCTTTGTCTTAGTATTTGCAACCACGTTTATTATTGTTTATGCATATTTCCAGGTTCAAGAGCAAAGAGGAATTGTTATCGAAACAGGTGATTTTGAAGTTGAAATGCTTATTTCATTTGGAGCAACAGTTGTGACCATAAACAGTCCCTATTATGACCGAGAAACAGGGAATGTATTAATAAATGCTTCTGATCCGTTAAGTGCAAACTATGTTGGAAATCTAAATGTTTCTTTCATAGTCGAATCGATTGTATCATCACGTTTTAGAATTAAACTTCAAGAAGAATGGACCTTAACTAGACATTATTTAGATCAGAATCCATTGTATCCTATTCCTGATATTGTTGAAGTTGTTTACCACTCAAATCAAGGATCTGGTTACTATCCATTCTCATTATTGAAACTAGCTCCAACATATTCAGCCTTATATGATTTACAGGGATATGCATATTATCCAACAATTATACCTAAAGGCAATCCGACAATCATTAATTTTATACAGGGAGGAGATCCTCATCCTGTTAGAGTAAACGAAGTATTTGTTGAAAGTTGCTCTCTACATTTAGATTTAATGATTGATGTTGTCCAAGCAAACAGGTTTGCTGAAGTATGGCAAATCGACCCAAACTTTTTTAGTTAGAAACAGAGGTGAATGACATGAAAAGAATATGGATTAAAAAATTCGTCTTATTCTTTTTTGTCTTTGCTTCTTTCTTTTTTATCTTTGATTGGATAGGTTTCACTGAAGCTAAAGGTTTTGATTATCAAATCTCAAGTTCATGGCAAGGACACGATTTAGGATTCGCACCACAAAAAGATGTCTTATACGATAGTGATTATCGTCAATTTAGTGACATTATCGCATCTGTCTTAAGTGTGGACCCAACAAAAATATACGTCATTGAAACTGCTTATGATTTATATCATCTCTCTCAACTATCAAAAGGTCCAGATAAGAGCACATATTTAAGTTTGGATTATGTATTAGGTGCAAATATCAATTATTATGATATCGTGCAACAAAATATTACTAACCGGTTTAGTCCAATCGGATTTCTTGAACCTTTTTCTGGAACATTTGATGGACAGG
>CAZUQS010000198.1:0-3039 GCA_964622615.1 uncultured Candidatus Izemoplasmatales bacterium
GTTTGTAGCATGTCCGGTTTGCGATTGTTTCGCAATGTTCTTAACATGTTTATAATCAGATGAAGTATAGTATTCTGAGACTAGCCCAATTAATACACCAACCGCTAAACCAATAACAATAGCGAAGAATGGTGCCATCCCAAATTCCATCTGTTTCATGTTCATAAGAACATTATTATTATCAACATATAATGTTGACTTCATGGTGTCCAAAAATAATATGTTCGCAACAAATGTAAATACAATAAATAGGCCTGCACTCACATAAGTACCTAATTTTAATGATTTAAATGGACTTTTTCCTTCTTTTCCTCGAACAAATAGTGATCCGACTATGGAAGAAAAAACTCCAGAGAAAGCAAGAACTAGCACAAATAATATTCCATTCATTCGTTCCGCCGCTTGAAATACAAGGGCTGCCATTGTCGCAGCACCAATGATACTTGAAACATAGGATTCTAATAAGTCACTTCCCATCCCGGCAACGTCACCAACATTATCACCAACATTATCAGCGATAACAGCGGGATTTCTAGGATCATCTTCTGGGATTCCAGCTTCGATTTTTCCAACTAAATCAGCAGCTACATCAGCTGCTTTTGTGAAGATACCACCACCAACTCTACCAAATAGAGCAATGGAAGAAGCACCTAAACTATAACCTGCTGCATAAGTGATTGCTTCATATGGATCTACTCCTAATAAGAACGATAATGATATGACAATGATCAATCCAAGAAGGCCGAAACCAACAACACTCATACCCATAACGCTTCCGCCTTTGAAGGCAACATCCAAAGATCTAATAATACCACTTTCTTTTGCAGCGGTAGCTGTTCTTGAATTTGCATTCGTGGCACTTTTCATTCCAACGTATCCAGCAGATAAGCTAAAGAGCGAACCAAGTAAGAACGATAATGCTGTTCCCATACCAAAATACAATGCTGAATATTCTGTTTGTGGAATGACAACATTCGTGTTACTGCCTGCTGTAAGTCCAGATATACTATCATATCCGAAATAGAACCCAACAAAGATAATGATTGTGGTGATTACAATAAACGTATAAATAACTTTGTATTCACTACGTAAGAATGCATTTGCACCTTCTTTAATATAAGAGCTAATTTGTTTTACTTTTTCATCGCCTTCATTGAAGGACATTACTTTCTTAAAAAGATAAAAAGCATATCCTAATGCTCCTAACGAAATAATGAGTCCTAGTGCTAAATAAAAGATTGTCATTATGTATACCTCCGGTTTCAATGAATTAATTATATAAAAATTGTCTATTTAATGCAATACGTTGCTGATTAAAAAATACAATTTATAGCATTTGAGTTAATATGGCTTTTGAAAAGCATATTTTAGCCACATTTATTGATTGAAATACACATTAATAACGAAATACTGAATTATTCTTTGGATATATTATCGTAGGAGCAATTCTTTAAAAGTTGAGTGATATAACAAGTACTAAGAATTCACTTTGAAACAATGTCAATATTCACATTTTTGAATACCATAGTTCAATGGAGGAGTCTTTAATAAGATTCCTTCTTTTATTTTGCGAATAATGCTTAATTTGTTATACTGTTTATGTTGAAGTATAGAAATCTCTTGATATAGAAGAGTGTAAATATTTAAATATATAGGAGGATATAATGAGTAAAAATTATGAAGAAGAACACAACTATAATCTCTATTCTTGGAGTGCTCAAAATCAGATCAATCCAATTGTAATAACGGATGCACAAGGCGTTTTTATTTTTGATAAAAATGGAAACAAATACTATGATTTATCAAGCCAATTGGTAAACATGAATATTGGACATAAACATCCTTATGTAATAGAAGCAATAGCAAATCAAGCAAAAGAATTACCTTTTGTCGCTCCATTTTATGCGAGTACAGTAAGAAGTGAAGCAGCCAAAAGAATTATTGAGATTGCTCCAGATAATATGTCGAAAGTGTTTTTTACGAATGGTGGAGCTGAAGCAAATGAACATGCGATTCGAATTGCAAAGCAATATTCAAGTAGAAATAAAATACTAAGTGGATACTATAGTTATCATGGGAGCACTTATGGCGCATCAAGCTTGAGTGGAGATCCTCGTAGATTCTATACTGAAAATCCACCAGCTCCTGGATTTGTTAAATTCTTAAATCCTTATTTATACCGTTCACCTTTTAATTTCGAAACAGAAGAGGAAGCAACTGATATATATTTACGATTATTAGAAGAACAAATCATTTTAGAAAACCCTTATAATATTGCTGCTATTTGGTTTGAAGGAATTGTTGGTAGTAATGGTGTTTTGGTTCCTCCTAAAGGATATTATCAAGGTGTTAGAAAAATCTGTGATAAATATGGAATCTTAATGGTAATGGATGAAGTTATGGTTGGATTTGGACGTACAGGCAAATGGTTCAGCTGTGAACATTTTGGATTTAATCCAGACATGATAACATTTGCAAAAGGTGTTACTAGTGGTTATGTTCCACTAGGTGGAGTAATCATTAGCAATGAAATTGCAGACTTCTTTGACAACACACCAGTTATCACTGGACTAACGTATTCAGGGCATCCTATGGGATGTGCTACAGCAATTGCTAATATGGACGTGCTAGTAAATGAAAAGTTAATTAAAAATGCAGAAAAAATGGGTAAAGTTCTTGCTCGAAAACTACAAGAATTAGAAGTAAATCACCACTCTATAGGTGATGTACGTAGTTGCGGGATGATAAGTGCTATTGAATTCGTAAAAGATCGAGATACAAAAGAGAGATTAGCAACATACGGTGAAGATTCTGAAGGTTTAATGGGAGAAATAAAGGCAGAATTATTCAAAAATGGTTTAGCATCTTTTGGGCGTGAGAGTTTAATTATGGTTGCACCTCCTTTAACAATTTCGGAAGAACAACTAATTGATATTTTTGAACGTTTGGATAAAGTTTGTGCATTTGCTGATAATGTAGTAGATTCTTTGAAGTAGGGTTTAACACATACCTATTTACTTATAATGCGCTAAAATGACT
>CAZUQS010000199.1:0-3005 GCA_964622615.1 uncultured Candidatus Izemoplasmatales bacterium
TAAATTCGCTTTTTTCAAATTCTTTTTGTACATTTCTTCTACTCCACCATTTGCAAGTAAGTGCTTGAACACCAAACCACAGATATAGATTCCGTAAGTAGGTGGTGTATTATACATAGATTTTTTACTAGCATGTATATGGTATTGTAACATCAATGGTGTACCTTTTAGAACGTCTTTTGTAATCAAGTCTTCTCGAATGATTACTATCGTTGTTCCAGCTGGCCCAATATTTTTTTGAGCTCCTGCAAATATGATTCCAAAATCTTCCACTTTGAAAGGTTCTGAAAGAATATTGGATGACATATCGGAAACAAGTACTTTTCCCAAAGTATTAGGTAATGATGTAAATCTTGTCCCGTAAATTGTATTGTTTTGTACCATATGAACATAATCTGCATCTTCAGATATTGTTAAGTTGGTTAAATCTGGTATACAAGTAAAATCATTGTCTTCACTAGATGCAATCACATGAACAGTTCCATAACGTGATGCTTCTTCAATTGCTTTTTCAGACCAAGCACCAGTGTGAATAAAATCAACAACTCCTTGTTTCATTAAATTCATTGGAACCATAGAGAACTGTGTTGTAGCTCCACCTTGTAAAAATAATACCTTATAGTTGTTTGGAATATTCATAAGTTTTCTAAGGTCTGCTTCCGCTGCGTTTATAATATCATCAAATACTTTTGAGCGATGACTCATTTCCATCACCGACATTCCACTATCCCCGTAACAAAGCATTTCATCAGCAGCTATTTTTAAAACTTCTTCTGGTAACACTGCTGGTCCAGCAGAAAAATTATATACTCTCTTCATTGTAAAACTCCTTTATTTTAAAATTCTTTTTCCTTCTAGATAATATCGTTTCTCTTCGGCTTCACCAAGTGAGAAGGATTTCCTTGGTAAAACGCCAAATTCACCTATATATGGTAACAACAAATCGCGTTTTAATGGTGGCATCGAAATGCCAATTGAATTTGGATTTTTTTTAATAATTTGTTTTGTGTTTTTTAACCCATGAATAAAATCAATATGAGCTTCTGGGTGACTTCCTAGGTAGTCATCTAGATAGTCTTGAATGATTTTAATACAAGTAAATGGATTATCAGGAACATTAAGTATGACTTCTTCATTTTCTTTAAATACACTCAAATGTTCTGAACCATCCAAAATCGTTTTTAATCCTTCAATCAAAGAATCATCTGCATCAAAGATTATACGATGAATCGGCTCAAAGGTCAAGCCCTCATCATATAGACTGATAAGTTCGACTAACGCATATCTTGCAGGGTGATTAAGAAGTTCTTCTTCTGGAAGAGTATTTTTAATATTCTCCCAACATACTTTCGCCGACGCAAGTGAATGATTGCCATCTCCAACAATCAATCCAATATCATCAGATAGATGTTCAATTCGTTTGATAAGTTCGTTTGTTTGGTCAATCTTATATCCTTTTACATGTCCACCATTCATGTTTAAATCAAAATTATATAACAGTTCATAGTTTTTTTTGTTTTTGTATAGATCTTCCATAAAAAGATCCTTTGCATCATCCACTAATACTAAAATATGAGGAAATTCTATGCTAGCATTTTCTCTGATTTTGACTCTTGGTGGAATTCGTTTAGGCACCGTTTTTTCGGTTGCTCTAATCTTTCCAACGCGTCCAGGTTCATATTCATACTCCTCTAAATCTATCGCTATAACAAGACCTAAACGCCTTTTAACAAAAGGCGTTTTACGTTCTACTAATATGAAACCTTCATGCTCTACGAAGATGTTATTCGTAAGATATAGTTGCATCGTATGATTTACTCTTTCGATTTTATGCAACATATCGTGTTCTAAATAAGCTTCTGGTAAAATTAAATGATAGGTTGAAGGAACATTATCAACCAATGATTTTAATTCATCCCAGTATTCCGGTTCGGAAGTGAATTGGTCACATGCTATAACCGACCATTTTTCCATATCAATGGATTTTGATGGTAATAGTATTTTTGGCGTTACAATGTAAGACATTAAATAATTCCTTGATCTAACATTGCTTGATAAACTCTCATAAATCCAGCAATATTGGCTCCTACAACTAAGTTTCTATGATCTGTATATTTTCTTGCTTCTGTATATGCTTTTTTAAAGATATCTGACATAATCACTTCTAATTTTTGGTCTACTTCTGCATAAGTCCAAGGGTAATGTTGTGCATTTTGACTCATTTCAAGTCCAGAAACTGCAACTCCACCAGCATTCGCTGCTTTACCTGGAGCAAATAAGATATCCGCTTTTTGTAAAAATTTTGTAGCATCCAAAGTTGTTGGCATATTTGCGCCTTCTGCAACAAGGAAACATCCATTCTCTACTAATGATTTCGCACCTTCAAGTGGTAATTCGTTTTGTGTAGCACATGGCAATGCGATATCACAAGGAACTCCCCACATTTTTGTAGGATTGGTATCATATACAGCAGATGGTCTAAATTCTAAATATTTTTGAGAAAACTCAGGTGCTTTTTCAGTTAACATTTTTATGATGTTTAAGTCTAATCCGTTTTCATCATAAACATAACCATTCACATCAGACATTGCAACTATTGTAGCTCCAAGTTCTTGAGCTTTTAAAGCTGCGAACATTCCAACTTTACCGCAACCAGAAATGATAATGTTTTTACCTTCAAAGGTATCATTACGATACACTTTCAACATTTCTGATACGAAATAGCAAACGCCATAACCTGTAGCTTCTTTTCTTACCAAAGAACCACCATAGGTTAACCCTTTACCAGTTAATACTCCTGTGTTTTCGTTTTTAATTTTTCTGTACATTCCGTACATGTATCCAACTTCTCTAAAACCAACACCAATATCGCCAGCAGGTACATCTGTATCAGGTCCTAAGTGACGATATAGTTCCATCATAAAGTTTTGACAGAATCTCATAATTTCTTCATCACTTCTACCTCTTGGGTCAAAGTCAGCTCCACCTTTACCTCCACCCATAGG
>CAZUQS010000200.1:0-2955 GCA_964622615.1 uncultured Candidatus Izemoplasmatales bacterium
CTATAGCAATAAATGGTCCCATATCAGTAGTTTCTATAATTTCATACATCATTTTTGTAATAATACCAAAGGTGAAAACGATTGTCGCAAGAACTCCAACATAAGGTCCATACCCAAAAATATATGATAAAATCAAAGCATATACTAAGAGCGGGAATGTTCTAATTATTGATAGAAAAAACTTAACAACTCCAGGTATTCTGCTTTTACCCATAATATTTTGAGATGCTAAAATAGCGACGGGTACAGCAATTAAAGATCCAACCGCTGTCCCGATGACAGCGATGCGAATCGTGTCAGCCATAGGGCCTAAAATATTAGAGAAATATGACCAATTTACATCTACGACCATACTTTTAATGATTGTGAAAAAGTTTGGTATATTTTGAAAGAAATTTCTAGCACCAAATTCACTGAAAAATCTAGTTACAATCATATTCCAAAAGAAAAATATAACAGCAAATGTAAGTGCCAAAGTCATAATTGAATATGAGAATGGTCGAGTGATTATAGAACCATCTTTCAGCGTTGTGGTTCTAAAATTATGGTTTCGCTCTACGAGGGTTTTTATATAATTACTTATCTTTGAACATAATGTCTTCATCGGTTAATTCTCTCCCGTAGATAGTCTTTAAAATGTTCTCAGTTATATCTGTTGTACTTCCGTCATAAACGATTTCACCCTCATTTATTCCAATTACCCTTGAAGCATACTTTAATGCTAAATCTACATGATGCATATTGACGAGAATAGTAATATTCTCTTCTTTGTTAATGCGCTCGAAATCACTCATTATTTGATTTGCCGTAATTGGATCAAGAGATGCAACTGGTTCGTCTGCTAGAATTATAGATGGATTTTGAGCAAGTGTTCTTGCTAAAGCTACGCGTTGTTGTTGACCACCTGAAAGTTGATCAGCTCTAATATATGCTTTTTCTAAAATACCAACTTTGTTTAATGCTTCCAAAGCAATTAATTTGTCTTTTTTTGAAAAAAATCCAAAAGTACTAGCTATAGGATTCATGTCCGGTACGCGTGCTGCTAAAACATTATTAATAACAGTTGTTCTATTAATTAAGTTAAATGACTGAAAAACCATACCTACGCGTCGTCGATATTGTCTTAAAGCTTTTCCTTTTAAAGTAGGTATATTTAACCCTTCGGCAAATAAACTTCCTACGGTTACGTCTTCCATCTTGTTAACTAATCGAATAAGTGTAGATTTTCCTGCTCCACTTAGCCCGATAATAGCTACAAATTGCCCGGGTTCTATTGTAAGTGATACATTTTTTAGTGCAACCACCCCATTGGGATATGTTTTACCTATATTTTTGAATTCTATCATAGATTGCTCCTTTTTATAATAAAATTAGGCTCAATAAGATATATTAAGCCTAATTTTTATCAAATTGTGTTTAAGTATTAAAATTTTTAGCCGTTTACAATATCATTTGCTGTACGTGCAACATCATAATCTGCATCATCAGCTACTACATAACCTTCATGACTATAAACACTAAAGATATCTGCAACTACTTCAAAATCTCCATCAGGATCAGCAAGTGCTGTCATATCTGTTACAAGAGCAATGAATGCTCGTTCAATAGCAGCTTGAAGATCATCATCTACAGTTGCTTTAGAAACTGTGATTGTGTCATTATAAACACCAGGAGTAACAAATACAACATCAGTATCTTCCCATATTGTATTATCTTGTGAGTATCCGCCTTCTTCGCTAGAAATCCATTCGTCAGCATAATCTCTTCTGAAATCAGCATATCCAAATGCTAAATCAATTTGGCCAGATGCAAGTGCTGAAGCAGCTCCACCATAACCAGGTACTTGAATTAAATTGTCGGCAGGAATATCAGCTAAAGTTTTTTCGTATAAAGTATTAAACAATACTGAAGGATAAACTCTACCAGAAGATGATGTAATTGATTGAACACCAATTTTACAATCTTGCAAGTCTGCCCATGTAATTTCTCCACCACCATTAATAATTGCAGCTAAAGCGCGGCCTTTAACACTTTGACCAACGATTCCAAGTGAACGATAATACGTAATTTGGTTAGCTGAATCAGATTCAGTAGGTAGTCCGTTATTCCAGTCTTTAGCAACTGCAGAGTCTTTATTAAGTCCACCACGAGTCGCTGTTAAAGCAACATCCATATTCTCGCCATCAGCATATACAGCATATGTACCACCAGGAATAAATCCTATATCTGCAGTACCAGCATCAAGTGCTTCCCCAACAGCTTCATAAGAAGTACCAACATATACACTAACAGTTTCAAAAACATAACCTTGAACAGCCATTTCAGCTTTTAGTAATTCAGGTAAATAACTAATCCCTTGAACCAATGTTGCATTGTCTCTTGAAGGGACAAAGAAAACACTTAGGTTCGTTTTTTCAGCAGGTTCTCCCGCACATGAAGTAATCGATAAAAATGTAAAACATGCAATTAATAAAATTCCAACTTTTTTTAACATAAACAACTCTCCTTCTTTTAAATTATTTTAATTATAGCACAACAGATATCATATATAAAGCAGTTATTTAATAATTGTGATAAAACTGTGTGTTTTTATATACCAAGATTATATTTTATTTAAAATATATAAGGTTTTAAACATAAAACCCGAGATTATATGCAGTATATGAATACTACAAAAACCTCGAGTTAGTGGATATTAATCAAATGTTACCTATTTTTTCACTCTGCCAACGATTCCCTCTTCTGTCATTACTTTAATTCCATGAGGATGGTATTTAGAATTTGTTAATATTTTAGATACTATTCCCTTAGTCAATACTCCAGTTTTTTGATTCTGTTTTTCAACTATATAAACTTCTAATCCTATTTGTATATTGTCTCTATTTCTTCCGTCCATCATAAACTCCTTCTGTTTTTTAATACGATAATATTCTTACTATTATGATTCACAATGAT
>CAZUQS010000201.1:0-2899 GCA_964622615.1 uncultured Candidatus Izemoplasmatales bacterium
GGAGCTGGTACTCCCCCTCTGGAAAGACCCCAAAAAATGGTGGGTTTCTCTATCAGATCCAAAGGGAAAGAAAGACTTTGACTGGTCACACTTAGCCATGCGCTACTGGCCGGAACGTGTAATGGAAAAAGTGAAGAAAGATCCCTCGTTAGCCGTAGCACATTCTGATTACGGTGAATTCAAAGGCCGAGATTTGTTTGCGGAACTCCATCCGAAAGCGGCAAAAAAGTGGAATGAGCAGCAGGGTAAGAAAAAAGAAAGGGAGTTAGATTTTGGGTGATAGTTTTATAAAGTTACTTTCAGGATTTGGTGATTTGAAATAGTTAATCCATGAAAATTAGTAGTTTTCATTTTAATTAAGAGCAGATAATGCAGAAGGATTATTGATGAATTTGCAAACAGACATTGAAAAATTGTATGAAGACAATTCAAATTATTCTAACCCAGGACACGCTACTAACCTAGCCGAAGCATTGAATGCATTGTCGAAAGATCTATATACAGACTCAAAGCGATTTATATATGAATTATTACAAAATGCGGATGATTCCACTCTTTCAGATGAGTCTATTAATGTTTCCATTAAGTTATTTGATGAATATTTAGTTGTTGCACATTCTGGTAAAGCTTTTGATAGCCGTGATCTGCAGGGTATATGTAACATTAATAATGGTACAAAGAGAGATAGTATCGAAAAAACCGGATATAAAGGTATCGGGTTCAAATCAGTATTCGGTCAATCAGAGGATGTGACAATTTTTACAGATAATGAATATTTTCGATTTGATTCAGCATATGATTTTGGATGGAAGGACGAGTGGGATAATACTCAAGAAATATGGGAACAAAACAATGAGCGTAAATTTTTATATCCTTGGCAAATAATTCCAATATACACAGGACCAAATGAAGTACCTACCCTAATAGATCAATTCCTTCAAAATGGTAGTTGGAAAGTTGCAACCATAATAAAAATGCTTAATAAAGATGAAACTAAAAGCGCAATACACGAATTAGCTAAAAATGTTAATATGTTTTTATTTCTTAAGAACATTTCAAACATCCTTTTTGAAATGGATAATCCAAATGATATTGAGATCGATCGTTCTATAGATAAACAAATTATACTCAGATCTAATAATATTGTTAAAGCACAGTGGTTAATCCATACAATCAGTTTAAACGTTCCTAGAAAATTAAAAGAAAAACTGGATGATGAACGGAATATACCTGAAAAGTTATTAGCTGCTGACACCATTGAAATATCACTTGCTGCAAAAATTAATAATGATCAAATAATGCCATTATCTGCAGATGAGAAGTTATTATACGCATATTTACCCACTGATGAAAAACGATACTCTCTACCTGTCCTCGTAAACACAAGTTTTCTCACTACTGCAAACCGTGAATCTCTACACGCTGATTCAAAATGGAATCAATGGTTATTTTATAATATTGCTATAGAATTGTTTAAGTGGATAGCAATATTGGTTAAAGAAGAGTTCCAGAATCAAGGATATAAATTAATTCCTCTAAAATCAGGAATCAGTGATGAACTTAGCACTAGTTATAATAAAGGGATTTCAAATGCTGTTGAAAAAGTTCCTTTTTTAATTACACAAAGTGATCAATTAGTTACAATCAAAGATTCTATTGTAGATTTCACTTTTCTTTCTGAGAAAGAATTCATTGGCGCGGAATCCATTAAATTGTTTATTGATAATCCAAACACTGTTAGTTCAAAACAATTTGTAAAGAAAACTGGTTTTGGTAATAGATTCAAAAAACTTGGAGCATCTTGTTTTGAATGGGAAGATATGCCTTCTTTCTTAGCCCATAAAAGTTTTCTTGATAAGCATTCGGTAGGAAAAAATATTGATTTAATAAAACATTTAAAGCATCTTTGTGATCCAGAAAAGATGACAGAGATTACAATCGATAAATTACGTAAATGGTCATTTATTTTAAGCCACAAAATGTATCTTACTTTGCCTCAAAATGTATACATCCCTACCTCTGATGATGATAATTGGAATAGTCCTGAGGGTGAACTCCTCTATCTGCATCCAGATATATTAACTTGGCTTTATTCCGACCAAACAATGAGAATTTGGATCGAGTCGTTGGGAGTTATTGAGAAAACTGATATAAGCTATATTGAAAAAACACTCATACCCAATGCTGATAATTTTATAACACCTGAAAATGCGATCGCTACAATACAAAACCTTTTTAGTCTATATAAAAAAAATGAGCTTAATGAATTACTATTAGATCAGTTATCATCCTTAAAATTACTTACTCTGAATGGCAATCTACAACCAGCAAATAAATGCTATTTGTCCAATTTTTATTTACCACGACTGAAGCTTGAAGATATATTGGATGATGATATCTATGTAAGTACTGAATATTTGAAAGATCCTTCAGATAAAGATGAATGGAAACGATTTTTTAAGATGCTCTGTGTTAAAGATGGTATTATTCCAATTCACTTTGAAAAAAAATGTAAAAAAGAAAATTTAATTAATATTGAATTAAAATCGGAATATTTTGAGGAAAATGATAAGAAATTTTCTCCTTTCGTTTCTACTTTTATGGCTGATACATTTAAACATATTGCATTACTTGATTTTCTTTTAAATACAAATAATTATTCTTTCGCTAAGGCCTTTTGGGACGATGTGATTAGTAATGTCTCACCATCAGAACTGTCTCAACCAGTTACAGCTTTTTGGGGTTATGAAGGTAGACTTGGACGGATTACTGGGGATGAAGTTGATAACTATATTCCTTGGTTTGTCAGGAATGTAGATTGCTTGCCAGCTTTGACTAAAGAATGTAAAAAAGCATCAGCAATTCTTATTAATTCTGTAGAAATAAAACTATTATCCGG
>CAZUQS010000202.1:0-2854 GCA_964622615.1 uncultured Candidatus Izemoplasmatales bacterium
GAAATCGTTCTCTTTTAAATTAATTGCCTTTATTCCGTTTACTCTAATATTTTGGAAGTCAGAAACCTTTGTTCTCTTTACAATCCCTTTTGCAGTCGTAAAGAACAGATATCCTTCATCAAAATCTTTTAGAGTCATTACAGCAGCTAATTCTTCGCCTTCAACAAGGTTTAGTAGATTCACAATCGGTAACCCTTTTGAAGTTCTACCATAATTTGGAACTTTATAACCTTTCATTTTATATACTCTACCTAATGTGGTAAAGAATAATAAATAATCATGAGTTTGGGTAAAGATTAACGAGTCTATAACATCATCTTCGTTAAGATTAATTCCGGTTTTTCCTCTACCACCTCTGTTTTGAGATCGATATACGTCCACGTTCATTCTCTTAACATATCCATTTGTTGTAACTGCTATAATAACATCTTCAATTGGAATTAAATCTTCATCTTCAATGTCATAATCGCCAAACAGATCAATTTCTGTTCTTCTTTCGTCTCCGTATTTACTCTTCATTTCAAGCGCTTCTTCAATCAACATTGAATTTTGTTTCTCGGGACTGGCTAACGTTTCGTTTAAGTCTTTCATCGTAGCAAGTAAATCTTCGACCTCATTGTTTATTTTATCTCGTTCTAAGCCAGATAGTCTTCTCAATTGCATTGCTAAAATTGCCTTTGTTTGTATTTCACTTAAATTAAACGCTTCTATCAGTTGTGCTTCTGTGTCATCATATGAATTTCTAATAATTTTAATGACTTCATCAATATTTTCTAAAGCTATAATGAAACCTTCTAACAAATGATGTCTTTGTTTAGCTTTTTGCAAATCAAAATTTGTTCTTCTGATTAATACTTCAACTTGATGATTATAATAATGTCGAATCATATCAATTAAACTTAACACTTCTGGTTTGTCATCAACCAAAGCTAACATATTTGCACCAAAAGAAACTTGAAGTTGAGAATTCTTATAAAGATTGTTTAGTAAAACTTCAGGATTAATGTCTTTTCTAAGTTCTAATACAACTCTCATTCCTTTTAAGTTGGATTCGTCTCTTAAATCGGTAATTCCTTCAATCTTTTTGTCTTTTGCTAATTCAGCAATTTTATCTATCAAGTTAGATTTGTTTACTTGATAAGGTATTTCTCTGATAATAATTTGTTTTTTACCGTTACTCAATACTTTTATTTCTGTTTTTGCTTTTACTCTGATGATTCCTCTACCAGTCGTATAAGCTTGGATGATTCCAGATTGTCCTAATATGATTCCTCCAGTTGGAAAATCAGGGCCCTTTATGTACTCCATCATTTCATCAACTGTAATATCTTTGTTGTTAACATAAGCAATATAACCATCAATAACTTCAGTTAAATTATGAGGAGGAATATTTGTAGTCATACCAACGGCAATACCGGTAGCTCCATTTAGTAATAAATTTGGTATTCTTGTAGGTAATACTTTTGGTTCTTGTTCTGAACCATCGTAATTGTCTCTAAAATCAACAGTATCTTTCTTTAAATCCTTAAGAATTTCCATTGTGATTTTATGCATTTTTGCTTCTGTATAACGAGAAGCAGCAGCTGGATCACCATCAATTGAACCAAAGTTTCCGTGGCCATTCACAAGTGGATATCTAAAACTAAAGTCCTGAGCCATTCTAACCATAGAATCATAAATCGCAGCGTCTCCATGCGGATGATATTTACCCATAACATCCCCAACAATACGCGCTGATTTCTTAAATTGTTTATCAGGATATACTCCTAATTCTTCCATACCATAAAGAATTCTTCTATGTACGGGTTTTAATCCATCTCTAACATCTGGTAAAGCTCTTGCAACAATTACGCTCATTGCATATGATAAAAATGAATTTTTCATTTCTGTAGAGATGTTTATTTCAACCACTTTGCTAGCAAACGGTTCAATAATCTCTTCTGTTTCAATTTTAATATTTTCGTCCATATTTTATATACCCCTACACATCTAAATTCTTAACATACTCAGCATTAATTTGAATAAATTCTCTTCTGCTAGCTACATCGTCGCCCATTAACATTGTGAAAATGCGATCAGCGTCCATAGCATCTTCTAATGTTACTTGTAATAGGGTTCTTGTTTTGGGATCCATTGTTGTTTCCCACAGTTGCTCAGGATTCATTTCCCCAAGTCCTTTATAACGTTGAATGACTGGTTTAGAATTAAATTCAGCCAATATTTTGTCTAATTCATGTTCTTCGTATGCATATTTTATTGTTCTTCCTGATTGCACTTTAAACAATGGTGGTTGTGCTATATATATATAACCTTTTTCAATTAGATTTTTTAGATATCTAAAGAAAAATGTTAGCAATAACGTTCTAATATGTGCACCATCCACATCGGCATCGGTCATAATAATTATTTTTTGGTATCTTGCTTTTTCAATTTGAAATTCATCACCAATACCAGTTCCAAAAGCCTGGATCATGGATAATATTTCTTTGTTTTGTAAAGCTTTATCTAATCTCGCTTTTTCAACATTAAGCACTTTACCTCTTAGTGGTAAAATTGCTTGAAATTCGGAATCTCTACCTTGTTTAGCTGAACCACCAGCTGAATCCCCTTCGACTATATATATTTCAGATCTTGTAGCGTCTTTTGTACGACAATCTGCAAGTTTAGAAGCAAAACCTAGAGCATCTAATGGTGATTTTCTTCTCGTAGCTTCTCTTGCTTTTTTTGCTGCTAGTCGAGCTCTTTGGGCCATTAAAGCTTTTTCAATAATAATCTTAGCTGCATTAGGCGTTTCTAATAAAAATCTGTCTAATCCTTGTTTCATTACTGCTGAAACGGCAGTTCGAGCATCACC
>CAZUQS010000203.1:0-2817 GCA_964622615.1 uncultured Candidatus Izemoplasmatales bacterium
TTAAAGCAATTCCTATTCCATCGTCTTCATTAGCTATCATAAAATTATCATTGGACTCACAAGAAATAGTCATAAACCCGAGCAATAGTATCGTTATACTGTAAAATACTTTTTTCATTAGATATCTCCTTTTATGTATATTTTTATTATACAATATTATTTAATAAATATAAATCATGTATGGGAAATTATATAATAAAAATGTATTTGTGAAGTTTATCCGCTGCAATACTACCAAAATCAATATCATTTGCTAAATGATAATGTGACCCATCGGTACTAAAGTCCATCGCTAAGAACTGAAATGCAGTACTTACTTCAACTGCTTCATTATCCTTATAACCATTCATTACTTACTGCTATAGACAGTTCATCTAAAAAGGGATACTGAAATAGTATCCCTTTAAGCATGAATTATAATTTCATTTAACTATAGATTTTCTACTGAGTTCATTGTTGTCCCATAAGTTGATGCGTAATATCCTAAGTGATTATATTCCATTTACCATATAAAGTGATATCTTCTGATGGCATAGTTGTAAATATGTATGGAATAGTTAATTCTTGATCACTATACCAACCACTGAATGTATAACCTGTCATTGCAGGTATATATTCATTAGTATCTTCATCGAAATCATATATTTCAACATTAATTATAGTATATATAGACAATAATTTTAGATTGTATTGATTCGTTGTTGTTCCATCTCCTAGTTGTCCATATTCATTCCATCCCCATGTAAATACTCCGCCTTCTGAGGTGATTGCTAATGAATGACATGCTCCCAAGGAAATTTGTGTGATAGTTTCTTCTTCACTAAAATTAAACTGTGATGTAACTTCTGTTGGGATGTATCGATTTGTCATTGTTCCATCGCCAAGTTGTCCATAGGCGTTCCATCCCCACATAAATACTCTGTCTTCAGAGGTGATAGCTGATGAATGACTACCGTTCAAATATATTGTTCTGATAATTTCTTCTTCATTGAGATTAAACTGTGATGTGATTTCTGTTGGTATATATCTACTAGTTGTTGTTCCATCTCCTAGTTGGCCAGAATTGTTTCTTCCCCATGTGAATACTCTGTCTTCAGAAGTGATTGCTGAGGAATGAAAACCTCCCAAGATAATTTGAGTGATGGTTTCTCCTACACTTAGATTAAACTGTGAAGTGATTTCTGTTGGGATATATCGAACTGTTGTTGTTCCGTCTCCCAATTGTCCTTCTGTATTATCGCCCCATGTAAATACTCTTCCATCCGTGGTAATTGCTGATGAAGAATAATTCCCTAAAGCAATTTTTGTGATGGTTTCTCCTACACTTAGATTAAATTGTGATGTGATTTCTGTTGGTGTAATTCTGCTAGTTGTTGTTCCATCTCCTAGTTGTCCATATCTATTCCATCCCCAGGTGAATACTCTTCCTTCTGTGGTAATTGCTGAGGAATGATAACCACCCAAAGTAATTTCTGTGATGGTTTCTTCTTCGTTAAGATTGAACTGTGATGTGATTTCTGTAGGTATGTATCGATCTGTTGTTGTTCCATCTCCTAGTTCTCCATCTGAGTTAGATCCCCAGGTGAATATTCTTCCATCTGAAGTCAATGCTGCTGAATGCCAAAAGCGCAAAGTAATCTTAGTGATGGTTTCTCCTTCAACAAGGTTAAACCATGATGTAATATCTGCTGGGATGTATCGGTCCGTTGTTGTTCCATCTCCTAGTTGACCAAAATCATTTTTTCCCCAGGTGAATAATCTGCCTTCTGAGGTGATTGCTGATGAATGAGCACCACCCAAAGAAATTTGTGTAATGGTTTCTTCTTGATGTAACATGAATCCTAACTCATTCCCATTTGTTTCAATAATATATGTAATCCCGTATTGATTAATAGTCCATTTAGCATACAAAGTAATGTCTTCGACTGGCATTATATCAAATATATAAGATGTTAATAATGCTGCATCACTATACCATCCAACGAAAGTCCAACCTTCCTTAGTAGGATCTTCAGGTGATTCTATCAAAGCACCAATAATTTGTGTCAGACTCTCAACACTACTACCTCCATTTGACATATAAGTAATAACTGAAACATTTTCATTTGTTGCCGCTTGCGTCGTTAGTTCTTCTGTTGTTGTAGAAGCTTGAGTGATTGTTGATTCCTCTATTGTAGTTTGTGTAGTTGTTATTAATGTAGTAGACACCGTTGTAGCTACTGTTGAATTTGCAGTACTTAAATCATTACATCCAATAAAAAGAATTGAAATTAAAGTAAGCAAGATTAAAACCGAAAGTTTGCGTTTCATTTGAAAGTCCTCTTTTCTATATTTTCTTCTTCCATTTTATTATATCAAAAAAAAACAGCAATTAAGTTCGCTGTTTAAAATATTTGTTATTAATTTTTTAAATATTAGCAATTATTAAAGAATAATGGATTTTCAGTCGTTTCATGCTACAATTGGAAATCAATTATGTCATTTTCAGTAACAACAGTTTTGGAGACAAAAAAATGGTAGTGATACTGATTTTTGTCTAAAACGTGTAAAGTATATTATAAATTTATTCAGGCTTTAATTCAACTGGAAACCCAATCCTTATCCAATATTTATTAAATCTTGTTTCATCTCCTAATATACTAACGCTTGTTAAGTAATTACCGAAAAATGCATAATCCCCTATTGTTGTGACGCTGCTTGGGATAGAAACGCTTGTTAAGGCATTGCTAGAAAATGCATAATCCCCTATTGTTGTGACACCACTTGGGATAGAAACGCTTGTTAAGGCATTGCTAGAAAATGCATAATCCCCTATTG
>CAZUQS010000204.1:0-2769 GCA_964622615.1 uncultured Candidatus Izemoplasmatales bacterium
GGGAATTTCACCCTGTCCTGAAGTATTTAACACAAAAATTATAAATAAAATATCACTAAATGTCAAGTGTTCATATGTTTTTTGCTACACAACGTAGCATAGAACCATCAAAACCCTTCATTTTCAATGGTAATCCAATAAACATACACTCTTTTTGTAATGCATCTAGATTGGTTAAATTTTCAATAATTAAGATATTGTTACTCAATAAATCTCGATGCATATCTAAGAAATCACCTTCACTGTATTCCGGCGAAGGCAAATCAAAGCCTATTACTGAAATATTATTTTTTAGTAAAAACTTTAGAATATTTCGATCAAATTTAGGCTGTTTGAAATATTCCTTTGTGTTTATGTTTCTAGCAACGTTACAGTTTAATAATAAAATGTGATTATCACCTTCATATTGCCCTATGATATCATTTGTATCAATAATGCCATTCACAATACTTGGTTGCACCAATGTCGCTCTACCAATCATTTGATTGATATCAATAGACTCAATTCCTTCTTCTATATCAAACATATGTTTTTTCACATCCAAATGTGTTCCAACATGCATATTTGATTTCATCAATTTTAGATTGTATCCATCTTTCCCAACTGTTTTCCTTGTTTCATAATAGATATTGTCATCACCCGGATAAACCATATAATCTCCATCAATTAAGACGGTTAAATCAATCCACTCACTCATATTATCACCTAATTATATTATATACTAAAATAGAAAAAAAGGTTGAATAAATCAACCTTTACTTCATCGGTTTGACGTGCCAAATCTTTGACGCATATTCATCAATTGAGCGGTCTGATGAGAAAATACCACTTTTTGCAATATTCACTATCGCCATTTTTGCCCAATTGCTTTTGTTCTTATATGCTTCATTTGCTTGTGCATGACTATTTTTATACTCATGGTAATCCTTCAAAACAAAATAACGATCAGAATACACTAAGTTGTTAAATATGTCTCTAAATTCTTCAGCGTCTACATCTTTAAAGAACCCATTCACTAATTGATCCAATATTAATCTGAGTTCAGGGTCGTTTTGGTAGATTTCTTGAGGATTATAACCACCATTTTTATATAACTCATTCACTTCTTTAGAATCCATCCCAAATATGAAAATGTTGTCTTTCCCAACCAAATCATTGATTTCAACATTCGCTCCATCTAAGGTTCCAAGTGTTAAAGCACCGTTCATCATAAATTTCATATTACCAGTACCAGAAGCTTCTTTAGAAGCTGTCGAAATTTGTTCTGATATATCCGCAGCAGGCATTATTACTTCTGCATATGTTACATTATAGTTTTCTACAAATACTACTTTAAGATAACGATTCGTATCTTTATCATTGTTTACTTTATCGGCAATAGTATTGATTAACTTAATTATTTTCTTTGCAAAATAATAAGACCCCGCAGCTTTCGCTCCAAAGATAAATGTATGTGGAACATATTGTTCTCTAAACGTTTTATTTATCTTTAGGTTATTATATATATCCATTATATGCAGTGCATTCATAAGTTGTCTTTTGTATTCATGAAGACGTTTCACTTGGATATCAAAGATCGAATTTGAATCCAAAGTAATTCCTTGCTCTTTATATATGCGTTTCGCTAGCTGTGCTTTTTTCGCTGTTTTCACTTTTAAAAATGCAGTTTGAAACGCTTTATCGTCTTGATAAGAAAGCAATTTTTCTAATTCAAGCGGATGCTTTTTAAAACCAACACCGATGGTATCCACTAATAAATCAGTCAATTCCTTATTAGAATGCAGTAACCACCTTCTGTGTGTTATACCATTTGTTACATTGTTAAATTTATCAGGATACAACTCATAGAATTGTTTCATTTCAATGTTCTTTAATATATCCGTATGGAGTTTCGCTACACCATTCACAGAGAACGATGCAACAATACATAAATGAGCCATCCGTACAACGCCGTTATTGATAATTGCTAAATCCTCAATTAACTCACTTTTCTCATAGCCATATTGTTCTAAAAGGCCTACACAGAATCTGCGATTGATTTCTTCAATTAACTGATATATTCTCGGTAGTAATGGTTTCATGATATCGATTGACCATTTCTCCAAAGCTTCCGCTAATATTGTATGATTGGTATATGCACAACAACTTTGGGTGATTTCCCAAGCTTCCGCCCATGTCATTTGATGCTCATCTAATAATATTCTCATTAATTCCGGAATAATTAAAGTTGGATGGGTATCGTTTATATGAAATACTACATAATCTGCTAAATTACTTAGCGTTCCATGTTTTTTTAGATGGTTATTTGTAATGCTTTTAACTCCAGCAGCTGAGAAAAAATATTGTTGCTTCAATCGTAATTGTTTTCCTTCTAATGTTGTATCATCTGGATATAAAATACCTGATATTTTTTGAAGTTCCGTTTCATAGGTGAAAGGACTTTTTCCCTCAGGGAATTTTTTAGATGGTTCCGCATTCCAAAGTCTTAGATAATTCACAACTCCATTATCATCTCCTACAATTGGAACATCATATGGTACTGCACGAATATATTCACTTGGACGATATGTAAATCCATCATTCCAATCAATACTGCCAGAGAAAGGTATATCAATTGCTTCTTCCTCTTTTCGTATTTCCCAAACATACCCATCACTTAACCAATTATCAGGACGTTCTTCTTGATAACCATGTTTAATTTTTTGTCTGAATAACCCATAACGATACCGGATGCAGTTTCCATACCCAGCAATACCAAGCGATGCCATG
>CAZUQS010000205.1:0-2755 GCA_964622615.1 uncultured Candidatus Izemoplasmatales bacterium
CCGGATTTGAACTTTTGGCAAAAATGGTTGTTTTTTGTGGTCCCTACCGGGTTTGAACTATAAGGAAATAGTAATGCAAAAGACCGTTTTTCAAAGAACTACTAATTATTTATCTATAAACAAGAAATTTTACCTATATTTATATATATTGTTTTGGTTGAGTGTATAGTGTGGTTATCTCGGGAAATGAATATATGGAGTTATCATTTCTAGTTTGAAAAGGATTCAGGATCATTTCTATCATTGACTAATACTTTATTGAATAACTCTTTAAATAGAAATTCTTATAATTCTTCAATTGGGTTCTTATAACTCTTTAGTAGTAATATGAAGTACGTTTTTTTAGCTTCGATATTGTGAGAAGTATGCAATTTGTTTCTTTTAGAATTTACAGCCTATATTTTGAACATTTTAGTATTAAATTCAAGATTTCGAAATATATTTTTCTTTAATATAACCCAATATATACTATCTTGAAAAATTCAACGTCTAAATTTAGACGTTTTTTTTAGAGTGCGACATATTTAACCTAATATCGGTGTATAATCTGTCGCTTTACAGAAGTAAAAATGTTTATTATAATAATAAAAAAGATTTGAATTGCTGATTTGATTTGAATTAGTCATGAGGTGTAATTGCAGGAGGGTTAAAGTATTAGCTCTGCTTTTTTAATTTTGAAATATTGGAGGGAATTATGAGAAAAAGACTTAAGGGAAGTATTAGCAACAATGACATCTTTATATTACATTCAGGAATGATGAAAATGCAAAAAGTAGTAATTCTATTAGTATTACTATTTATGTTAGTAGGAAGCGTCTTGCCTACAAACCCAAACAAAGTTCACGCTTTGGATTTACCCGAAGAAAGTGAACCTTCAGATGTTTTAGCAACAGATGTATATGAAAGTGATGATTTAGATCCTTCACTAGTTCCAATAGATTTTGAAGTAGAATCTATGAGAACGGAATTTGAGAAATATTTTAGAAAGATTGATGGTACTTATGAAGTAGCTATTTACGATAATGCTATTCATTATCTTGATGAGGGAGTCTATAAGGATATCGACAATACTTTATCTTTAGATGAAACAGATAATAGTTATGAAAATATAGCCAATAAATTTAAAATTAAGTTACCAAAAATAATAGATGACAATAAGAAATTTAAATTGACGATGGGTGATTATAGAATTGATTGGACAATAGACGATATTAATAGTTCCGACATTACATACTCTAATGAAGAGCAAACTTCTAACAATTTGAAAGAATTAGCAAATATTAACCAAAGCGTTACATATTCAAATATTCAGAACAATGTTGATTTAGAGTATATTTTAAGTGGGAATAGCATTAAAGAGAATATTATATTGAATGAATACATAGAAGATTACTCAATCGGGTTTAACTACTATGTTAAAAATTTATCTTTGATTCAAAATGATACTGGGGATTATGTTTTTATTAATGACTCGGGTGAAGAAGTCTTTTCACTAAGCACTTTGTATATGATAGATTCAAATGGAGAAATCTCATATGATATTGAGTTTAATGTAATTGAAGTAAGAAAAGATGAGTATCAAATAGAAATCATTCCAGCAAATGATTTTCTTTCAGCCGCATCTTACCCAGTCGTGATAGACCCAGCTTTATATAGCTCTTCAACTAGCATGCAAGTTTATGATACATATATAAGAGAAGCTTATCCTGTAAATAACTATTCAAGTTCTACAATAATGGTGATAAGCAATCAGTATTCTTATGACGAATATAGAGGATTAATATATTTCTATATTCCTTCAGCGATTATGGATCAAGTAATTACATATTCTTATTTGTCATTTGCAAAATATAGTGTAACAAGTGGAGCTCAGTTGAATCTGTATAAAAACACAGAAACATTTGCTTCATCTTCAGCAACATGGAACAACGCACCGTCCTATGATACATCTGTGGTGGATTATTACACAGTTAACACTTACACTCCATTTATGTTCGAAATAACAGAATCAGTTAAAGAGTGGCAAGCAACTGGGAACAGAATGACTACGGGGTTCACAATAGCTTTAGATGAACAATATGGTTCCTACAACGCAGTATATCAAATGGGGATAAGTACCTCTTCGTTGAGACCTCTAATTACAATAGGTTATGAAGATCCTGCTGGTTTGAAAGACTACTGGACCTATACATCCCAAGATATGGGAATGATTGGATCCGGAAACATAAGTGACTATACAGGTAACCTAACGTGGATTAGAAACGAATATAATCTTGATAATGAATATATGCCTTTAACATTGAGCTTTTTCTATAGTAATTATTCAAGGGATGAAGATATTGGGTATGGTGCTGGATGGCGAACTAACTATAATATGCAAATACTCCATGACACTACCAGCAATAAATACTATTTGCTAAATCCAGATGGCAACAAAATATATTTTGATAATATAAATAGTGAAGAAATTTTTAGTGGTTATTGGAGGTATACTTATATAGCCGAAGATGGCTCGAGAATGGAATTGGAAAGAGATGAATATCAAGGATCTACACAAAATTATAAGATAAATACTACCAACGATATAAAATACTATTTTAATAGTATTGGAAGACTGTATAGGATTTCAAATCTTAAGACTTATCACGATCTAAATATATATTATATAGATACTTCTTCTCAAAAAATTGACTATGTCACGGATGAAGCAAACAATCGCATAGAATTTAGTTACTCAGGCGATAGAATGTATAAA
>CAZUQS010000206.1:0-2753 GCA_964622615.1 uncultured Candidatus Izemoplasmatales bacterium
GTTGAAAAACTCCAAGTGTTTTAACTTCTTGCAGTAATTTAAATGTTAATGGATCATCTAATGGTACTTTATATATATTTATTTCTTCTTGATTTTGCCTTTTGATTAACTGTAAGGTTTCGCTAATAATTGTTAAATTACGCAATCCTAGAAAATCAAATTTTAACAAACCAATTGCTTCCAAGTCAGACGCTTCATACTGTGTTTGATATCCTCCGAGCAGTCCTTTTTGGATTGGAGTATACTCTCTTACATCCTCGCCAGAAATAATAATACCGGCCGCGTGAGTAGAAATGTGCTTTACTAATCCACTGATTTTCTCAGCGTTATCCATCAATTCTTTAATTTGAGGTATATTTACATAGTAGGAATAATCTTTAGGATACTTACTTCGAAATATTTCAATAGAATTGTTAGCTTTAGAAAGACTTTTAGATAATTCATCCAATATAACATTGTCTATATGTAAAATTCTGCCAACATCTCTTATCGCAGACTTGCCTTGGAATGTTCCAAAAGTAATGATAGAAACGACTTTGTCATTCCCGTATTTATTCATTACGTATTGAATAACTTCTTCTCGTTTATCATCAGGAAAATCCATATCGATATCTGGCATTGTAATTCTTTCTGGATTTAAGAATCGTTCAAAAAACAGGTTATGTTCAATCGGATCAACATCAACAATACCTAAAACATAAGCAACTAAAGACCCAGCAGCTGATCCTCGACCCGGCCCGACTAAAATAAGATTCTTCTTAGCATATAATACAAAATCCCAAACAATTAAGAAATAATCTTCATATCCCATTTTATGAATTATGCCTAACTCATAATCTAAACGTTCTTCATATTCTTTGTGTTTTGTATAATTATCGGTTTGCATAAGTCTTCTAGTCAATCCTTTTTTTGATAATTCAACTAATTTACTATATGCTGTTTTTCCCTTAATAGGATATTTTGGTAAATGACGAGAATGTAAGTCAATGGAAATATTAGAAGACTCAATGAACTCCAAAGTGTTTTTAATAGCTTGTGGATATACTGAGTATATTTGATCAAGCTCTTCTAATGTTTTTAAGTTATAATAGACTTCATCACTTTGAAAAAGACCAACACTACTCTCTGTTTCCCGTAAAATTTTTGACAAAATATTGGATGTTTTTAAATCCTCTTTATCATAATAGCTAATCTTGTTTGTAATTATCATCGATCCTAATGTTTCTAATTTAGGTGCCACTTTTAATTCAATAGAGTAATTGTTCAAATCCAATCCAATAAATACTGTTCTGAAATTCTCTCTCAAGTAACCTAATATATTTTTTGCTAATTCAACATTATCTTCAAAGATTGCATGTGAAAAAACACCTTCATCACTTTTGATAACAAAGGTAATTCCTTCCTTAAAACGATTCAATTCATCTAGATCTATCTCGCCTTCTAATGCGATAGATGAACTTACTCGTATAAGGTTTTTATATCCAGTATTATTGGTACTGATTAATAATAAATTCAAATCTCCATAAAGATCTGTCTTTAAAAAAATTTCTATTCCGATAATGGGTTTTATTCCATGTTCGAGACATTTTTTATAAAATTTTATTGCCCCATACATATGGTTTTGATCTACTAATCCTAAGGTCTTATAACCCATATCAGATGCCTTTGAAACAAGTCTATCAATGTCAATTAAACTACCATTTAGGGAATATGTACTTTGCACATATAAGTCAAAATCAATCATAATATCCACCAAAAATATTATAACATAATCATAGATAAATAACTATTTCTTACGAAAAATAATGTATCCTCCGATAACAATTAACAATATAAATCCGTATCCAAAATATGTATCAAGATTATTATTTGTTGAGTCGCTTTCAAGAGAACCTAAAATTTCGAAATGAAAGGTTTTAGATATTTGCTGCTCATATAATAAATCTAGCACATAATTTCCAGGTTCTCCTAAAGTAACCGTTCCCGATACATACTCACCATTTAATATTGCTTCGCCAAATATCTCAAATGTTAAATTCTCATAGACTCCTTGATTTTCAACCCCTATCACTATAGGGTAGATATTAAATGTTAGGTGGTATACCATATCATTTACACCATAAATAGTTAAATAATATTCACCAGGACTTTGAATGGTTTCTGACCAATATGGTTTATCATTTAGGAGCATTGAAATGCCGTTTGAAAACACATTTATTGATTGATAAACTTCTAAATCAAATACATATGGATTTGTTTTGAATCCATCAAAGTACGTAATTATCGGATATATAATGATATCTTCTTCAAATATATACTGATTCTCTCCAAAAATCCTAATAGAATAATTCCCTGGCACATCCAGGGATACTTCATTTGAAACTAGGTTCCCATTCACATTAAAATCTCCATCATAAGTAATTGACACATCCCCTATGTAATCCTCGTTGAATGTTTCTCCTATTATACTAATCAAAGGATGAACCGTTACCCAATATTCAAAGAAATATGTTTCATTTTCAAAAGATATTTTGAATTTACCTGGCGTTTCAATACGAATTTCATTTTTTATGGCAATATCGTTTATTGTAGCGTTTCCTTGAAATATATTTGAATAATACTGATAAAATTCTAATTTTAAATCTAACTGTTCGACTTTCTGCAAGTCTTTGTTGATATAAAAGTGATCCCCATTTTCCTTCACAATCACAAGAGCATTGTTATGATTAAAAAAATCTAAGGCTTTTTCTTCG
>CAZUQS010000207.1:0-2751 GCA_964622615.1 uncultured Candidatus Izemoplasmatales bacterium
ATTGTACAGATATATAAGTATACAATAAATAATATGCTATCAAATATAGACGTAGCTTAGTAACTCATATCCTAGATTACGAATAAATATTATAACAAATCAAAGGAGTGGTACAATGGAAAAATCATTCTATAGAAATATTGTCTTTAATTCACGGATTGGCTATGCATATCATGAAATTATTTTAAATGATAGTGGTGTCCCGTGTGATTATAGATTTATTGAAGTGAATCCAGCCTTTGAATTATTCACAGGTCTTTTAGCTAAGGATATTATTGGAAAAACAGTATTAGAAGTGATACCAACGATTGTAGAAGATGAATTTAATTGGATTGCATTTTATGGAGATGTTGCATTACATGATAAAAGAGAAGAATTTGAGAGTTTTTCTGGACCTTTAGATAGTTGGTACAAAGTAGAAGTATTTTCACCGAAGAAAAACTTTTTCATCACTGTTTTTAGAGATATAACAAAAAACAGAAAGCAAACTCAAAACCTTTCAGAACTGGAAAGTGTTTTTTCTAAGGTTATCAAAAACGCACCAATTCCTATAATGATTCACAGTAATGACGGGAAAGTATTGAATATAAGTGATACCTGGAAAGATATCTCTGGATATTCTCTTGAAGATATACCCACTACTAATGAATGGACCAAACGTGCATACGGAATAAAACAAGAAAACGTTAAAGACGTAATAAATAAGCTATACAACTTAAAAGAACGACAACATGATGGTGAATTTGAAATTAATACGAAAGATAATAGAACTGTATTATGGGATTTTTATTCCACATATATTGGCACTACCCCGGACGATCATAAGATGGCGATGAGTGTTGCAATTGATGTAACAGAGGAACGAAAAAATAAAGAAAAAATATTAAGAGATCGATTACAACTAGAAACAACCTTGCTTTCCGTAGGAGATGGTGTAATCTGTACCAACGAACTGGGCGAGATAACATTGATTAACAACATTGGGGAACAATTAACCGGTTGGTCAAAAGAAGATGCTCTTGGAAAAAATATAGGGGAAGTATACTCGATTTTATATGAATATACAGGGATTTTTAGTAAGAATATTATTGAAAAGGTTATCCGAACAGGCGCCATTCACGAATTAGCAAATGACACTATTTTACGCTCAAAAGATGGAACAGAGCGTCCGATTGCTGATAGTGCTGCACCTATTGTTTTAAGTAACGGAGAAATCATTGGTGCTGTATTAGTTTTTAGGGACTATACGGAGAAATATCAAACACAAAAAGAGATTGAAGCATTAGTAAAAGACCTTCAACAAACACAATTATTACTACAAGCTAGCTTAAATAGCCCTTTAGATATCATTATTTTGTCTTTGGACAGAGAGTATAAGTACTTGTACTTTAATGAAGCTCATAAGAAATCAATGATAGTTGCTTACAATGCAGAAGTTGAAATAGGAAAATGTATTTTTGATTATATGACTTCCGATGATGATATTCAAAGAATTAAGGCTAGATATGATAAAGCATTATCAGGAATCTCACATACAACATCGGAACAATATGGCGATATAGATATTATCGCGTTTGAAACAATGTTTAATCCAATAAAAGATAGCAAAAATAATATTATTGGTGTATCTGCTTATGCAAGAGATATTTCAGAACGAATAAAAATTTCTAAACAAATTATAGAAAGTGAAGAGAAATACCGATTGTTATATTCATCTATGGGTCAAGGGTTAGCTTTACATGAAATTATACTCGATGAAAATGAGAATCCAGTAGATTATGTATACTTAGATATTAATGATAGTTATACCAAACTATTTGGAGTTACAAGAGAAATGTGTATTGGAAAACGAATTACAGAAGTTATGCCACTAGTGGAACCATATTGGATAGAAACCTTTGGAAAAGTAGCTTTAACAGGGGAACCAATATATTACGAAAATTATCTTGAAACTACAAAAAAACATTATTCAACTTATACATACTCACCAAGAAAAGGTCAGTTTGCAGTATTGGTATCTGATATTACAGAACGAATAGAAGCTAATAAAAATCTAGAAAAAGAAAAAGAAAAAGCTCAAGAATATCTAAACATAGCAGGAGTTATGATTCTTGTTTTAGATAAGTTTGGAAATGTCACTTTAATGAATAAAAAAGGTTGTGACATTATCGGATTAAATGAAAGTGAAATTATTGGTAAAAATTGGTTTGACAATTTTATCCCTAAGGATATTGTTGAAAATGTAAAACAGGTGTTTAAAGAATTATTTGAAAAAAAGACTAAATTAAAAAGTCATTATGAAAACACTATAATTAATGCAAGCGGTAAAGAAAGGTATATTTCTTGGTATAATGCAGTCTTATATGATGCAGAAGAAAATGTTATTGGTGTATTAAGTTCTGGTGAAGATATCACCAAAATTAAGATTGCAAACAAAAAATTAATTCAAAATGAAAGAAGATATAGAAACTTGTTTGAAAAAGCTCCTTTTGGATACCAGGCCCTAGATAAAACTGGACATTTAATTGAAGTAAATCAGAAATGGCTCTCAATTTTTGGTTTTACAAGAAAAGAGGTTATTGGAAAATGGTTTGGAGATTTTTTGATGCCAGACGCAAGAGGTGGATTTAAAAAACAATTCGAAGCATTTAAGAATAGGGGATTTGTTCATACTGAGTTTCCTATGATTGCAAAAAATGGAACCATTATCCAAGTTAGGTTTGATGGAAATATTTCCTATGATATAAATAA
>CAZUQS010000208.1:0-2739 GCA_964622615.1 uncultured Candidatus Izemoplasmatales bacterium
ATATCTACGGCTCCAAACGTTCCATCAACATTGTAATACGTTAAATAGCCAAATATCAATCCGATAGCAATCCCACTAAATTCAATAATTAATCGAACATAAGTAATTTTTTTTGCTTTAAATATATTTACAAACATTAACATCAACTCATCAAATACGAATGCAGGAAAATTCGACTTTACGATTAAGGTAAGCCCCAAAGGCAGAAGTAAAGATCCTAATATATAAAACATTAACTGAAATCCAAACATCAATGCTTCACGTTCTTGAAAAACTACAAAATTCCAAAAATCAATAGATAGCGCCACTAAAAAAATCGGTAAAAGCATGAATAAAAATTTAGCATTTCTTCGATAAAGTATTACAATCAACATAATAATCATAGAAACAATAAAAGAAATCATTCCTAAAGTAACCCAAGAAAACCCTAGATTAATATTTAAAAAGTCGCGAATGTTAATAGTAACTGTATCCCAAGCACCATTCCCAAGAGTTGATGCTTTCATTATATTGACAGCGAATCCTAATACAATGAACCCAAATAGATAAAATATAACATTTATTTTGTATTGTTTGATTAAAACTAAAATATTTTTCAAGCAATTATCCCCCGATGGACTATAAATTTTCTAGAATATTATTGTTATTCAAAAGGGTACTTTAACCCAATAACGTGTCTGATTTGATCCAACATTTTCATGCTTTTTCTTGTTTGGTCATGAGTCATAATTGTATTCTCTAACAACCCAGCTTCCAAAGATTCCACGAAATTATTAATTTGATATGGGAACCCATCTCCAATATGTGGATAATCAAATTGTTCATCGTTAACAAACACTTTTTGACTTCGCCAAAAGTTCTCCGCTACGATTGTTCCATTTTCAAATTCAATTACTGCTGGTGCGTTTCTATCTTCCAGAAAACTTGATACTAATCTAGCGGTTGAATCATCTTCAAATACGACATCAATTACACACTCAGTATCTACTCCTGTTTTATAAAATTCTGCCTTAGCTTCCATGGATTTGATTTTTTGATTGGTTAGATTTAATGTATACGCTACAGGATAAACTCCCATATCTAGTAAACTTCCTCCAGCTAAATTCATATTAAACAATCTGCCTTCATCGCCACCTAGTCCCATAACTGAAAATCCAAACTCCATATCTGCGTGTAGAAGTTTTCCTAATTTATTTGATTGCACTACTTCTCTTACTTTTAATGTGACGGGTAGAAAACGAGTCCACATAGCTTCCATCAAAAGCATGTTGTTTTCTTTTGCTGAACGTACCATTTTTTCGAATTGATCTGAATTAACTGCAATTGGTTTTTCACAAAGTACGTGTTTTTTGTTATCCATAAATAATATTGACTGTTCCATGTGAAAATTATGGGGTGTAGCAATGTATACCGCATCAATTTTATCGCTTTGAGCCATCTCTTCATAACTGCCAAATGCATATTCAATATCATATTTATCCTTAAACTCATTTGCTTTTTTTAAGTTTCTTGAAGCAACTGCGGTTGCAATCGCACCTTTGCAATGTTTAATATCGCTTGCGAATTTTGAGGCTATCCCTCCTGCTCCAACTATCCCAAATCTAATCATTAATGCTCACCCAACTTTCTAATTTTGCACTTTCATATATCTTTTCATTAATTACCATTTGTCTATATCCGTCATAAAATGATGCATATGAAGGTTTTTCTACATTACTATATATTTGTTTGAATACCTGCTTAAAAGCATCAGGATATCCTTCCGTGTGCCCCGCAGGATAATCAAACATACCAGAAACATTTTTCATCATTAAATGATCCTTTGGAATTACTTTCGAAGGTTTATCACGATAACCAACTGTCACGTTTGAGTGTGTATCTAAACTCCACTCCACCGTAGCTTTTGTCCCAGAAATTAGAAGTTCAATTTTATTTTTTTTGCCTGCGCACATCTGAGAGAAAAATGCATTTCCAATCGCACCATTGCTTAAACGAAACAATAATGAAGCAATATCCTCTGTTTCTATTTTGATATCTTCATAAGCTTCTGCTTTAACCGTGCTAAATGTTTGTACGTCACCCACTGCTTTTTTCCGTATTGGATATACGGTTTTAAAGTCAGCAAGTACCGCCTCTACTCTTAACCCCGACATGTATTCAACTAAGTCTATCCAATGAGATCCTATATCTGCGATTGTTCTTGTACTACCTGATTCTTCAACATTTAAACGCCAGGAATAATCCGTATCATATAACAGCCAATCTTGAACATACATTCCATGAATTGATATCACTTCTCCCAATGTACCTTTACTTATTATATCTTTAATATATGCACAAGCAGGATACAATCGGTTATGAAAATTAACTGCGTGGATAATGTTAGCTTCTTTTGCTAAAGTAAATAGCTCTTTTGCCTCATCACTGTTAAATGTCATAGGCTTTTCAAGCATGATATTGACACCTTTAGCTATCGCGTATTTGGCTATTTCGAAGTGAGTGTTGTTAGGAGTGCATATATGAATAAAATCAAGGCATTGTTCATCTATCATCAATTTGTAATTCGTATAAGAATGTTCAACAAATAAGTCTTTTGCTTTTTGCTGCACATTATTCCTACTACATATAGCAACTACCTCAACATTTCCTAACCTTCTAATCGCTTCAATATGAGCGATCCCTACAAAACCAATTCCAACAACAGCAGTTCTAATTTTTTTCATCATTTCCACCTTCATT
>CAZUQS010000209.1:0-2731 GCA_964622615.1 uncultured Candidatus Izemoplasmatales bacterium
CGAAATCGTTGTGATTGTTTCTTTCGTTATAAAATCAATGATGATATCATCCTTAATTTGAAATACAAATGATCTAGCAACCGAATAAAATACCTTGTTAAAATTCTTTACAAGATACTCTTCGTCATAAAAACACTTCATAAGCTTTAAGTAACTGATTAAGAATAAGATCTCTGGGCTATCCATAAACGGTTCATCACTAAATAAGTTCACTGGAATATTATAGGTACTAAGAATCTCCGAATATAGTTCAAAATCTGTTTTCCGGTCAACCAAAATAGCGATATCTTTGTACTCGATATCACGGAAATTATCATCTAAGACTTGATATTTTTGGGTAATTTTACTTACAATATCTTTTGCTAGTAACTGTGCTTCAACGAGTGGTTTTGTCGCATAGTTATCTTCTTCTTTGTATGCATCAAAATCATAGGATATCAAATCAATTCCATAATGTTGACCTTTTACAGTCTGATCATATGCAGTTAAGCCATATTCAAGACTTTGATGATCTTTATAATTGATGCCACCGATATTCCAGTCCATAACATCTTCAAATGTTTTATTGATGTCAAGAAGCACTTCTTTTCTGGAACGGAAGTTTTCTCTTAAATTAATGGCGATACCACCATTTTTTTTAGAATAGTCCAAATATTTCTTTAAGAAGTTTTCGGGGTTTGCATCTCGAAATCCGTAAATGGATTGCTTGATATCCCCAACCATAAATAGATTATCATTTGAAATCAAAGAAATGAAATAATCTTGCAAATCATTGGTATCTTGATATTCATCCACCATAATCTCTTTAATACGATTTTGATAATCATCCGCTATATCACTATGTTTTTCTAATAATTGAATCGCAAAATTCATAATATCAGAATAATCATAAAGGTTAATTTCACGTTTTGCTTCCTCTAAATTCTCTATATATTGTTTCGTAATCTCAACAATTTTTAATACGGAATCTTTCGTTTCTAAAATACTAGAAATCGCAGATTGTTTGTCCGTAATATATGCTTCTTCCAATGCCTTTTTCGATGCGATAATATACTCTTTTAGTTTTGGATGGTATTGATCCAGAATCTCCTTTAATTCCTCTTCTTTCTTCCCACCAGGTTTATTTGGAAACTCCAACGTTAGAAATGTATGAATCAATTCATCATTACTGGATGCATTCTTCAAACGGTTGACCATAGAATTTAAAGAAGCTTTGAACTTGTCCAAAGAATTGCTAGAATACGAATCAATCAAATCTAGTAATATCTCTGCTGTTTTAATTGCCAAATCTTTATTTGTATTCAATTCTTCTCCGAACTCGGAAAAGTGCTGTTCCAATAGTTTGGTTGAAAAGTATTGTTCAAAATTATCTAATATAGCGCTATAATCGGGAACTTTCGATATTTTCTTCGCGAAATTCTGAATCGTTTCGTATAGAATAGAATCCCCTTTTTGAAACAATCTCAAAACCAATGTTTCGAAATCAGAATCTCCTTTTTGGTAATAGTTCTTAATGACTGCATCTAAGACTTGTTTTTCCAAACTTAAAATTTGGATTCTATCACCAATTACAACTTGACTTGGTAAATCCAGTAGATAATGATATTCCTTTACAAGATGCAAACAAAACGCATCAAAAGTAGAAATGATAGCTCGGTCCATACGTTTTAATTCATCTTCTAAGGATTTCTCTTTTTGAATAGAACTGATAATTCTAGATTTCATTTCAAATGCAGCTGCGTTGGTAAATGTTAAAATTATCAATTCATCAATATGCTTTCCTAGTTTTAATTGCTCTACAACTCGTTGTTGCAATACGCCGGTTTTCCCACTACCAGCACCAGCACTTACTAGAATATTGTTTCCAGATTCATGAATTGCTCGCTTTTGTGAAGGTGTATAGTTCATTCAGAGTCACCTCCAAGTCGTTTATTCTTGTTGTAACATATCGAATAAAATCCACAGTATTCACAAGACACAGAGTCCTTGCCTATTCCTTTTACTAAAACAGGATTTATTGCAAATTCTCCAGATTCAATTCCTTTAATCATGGTTTGAATTTTGTGTTCTGTTTCTTTCAGTATCTCATCAATCTCTTTTTTGGTCTTCAAACGATTCGTTGACTTTGCAAGCGATTCGTCTTTATTAAACCGTACTGCCTTAATATGACTTAAATCAAGGTCAAATTTCTTTAGTATGGAACTATCTTCCAAAGAGATCCCTGCAAGTTGATAGTTATTCTTTAATGTGTCTGAACGTTTATAACGTCCCAAAGTCGTTGTTTGATAGTAAAACCCTAGAGGAATTACTTCATTGGATTGCGTTGCTTTATAAGCATACAAATACACCGGTAGCTGCATGCTTCTACCGGTTAAGAATTCTTCTATTTTAAAGTCTTTATTGCTTAACTTATAATCAATCAATGCATAGAACGTTTTTCCTAACTCATCGGTGTAACTCATCACTTTATCAATCGTTCCAGTCAAATAGTAATTCTCATTTAACCGAAATGGAATTTTAAACCTTGTTTCAGGAGTGATGTCTTTGAACTTCGATTGAGCATGGAATTCTTTCATCATCATAATCAAATGATCCATCTCTCCCGTTATTGCGGTTTTATAGATGGATTCTTTGTACTTCTCTTCTTCTGGAAAATCCGTTGATTTGTTAATAACGTCTTTATAGTTCATTTGTTTGTTTAAAATGAATTCTTCCAATACTTTATGACTAA
>CAZUQS010000210.1:0-2724 GCA_964622615.1 uncultured Candidatus Izemoplasmatales bacterium
AAAGAAAAACGAATCTCATAAAACAAATTCGATATTAAAATGGGATGAAACAGAGGAACTTCTCGATAAAAGAAGTAATGTCTATTCTCTTCTGTATAAAATTCAAGAAGAAGTTCATCGCTTTGCTATCAGTTTCCATCGTAATGTTACTGGTAAATCAATCTATGCATCTATTCTAGATACTATACCAAAAGTTGGGAAAGCAACAAAGGAAAAACTACTTAAAAAGTATAAGAATTTAGAAAACATTAAACTGGCTTCGAAAGACGAACTGAGAGCATTGAATATTTCCAATGAAGCTATTGAGAATATCGTTCTAGCGTTGAAAGATGTTTCGAATAAATAGATTTATGATATAATAAAAATGGTGATTAAATGGAAAACAGAGTATACGGGGTTTTGCACGGAGTTTTAGAAGACAAAAGAATCATTGCTATAAGGACAAATAAAAAAGTAAACTTCTATTATATGAGTAAAGGGATGTTTAAAAGCTTCATGATGTATTTTACATACGGCATGTATGTTTTTATTACAGTCCTTCCGAAAGAAAGAATATATAGAGGGTACTTAGTAAAAAATGTTTCAAGCATTGAGAAAGTCTTATCTCCAAATAAAAATAAACCTAATATCTATTATGATATATCAATTATAAAAACCGGAATCAAGAATATTGTTAATCGAACTAGTAATAAACTATTTGTCGATTTTGAAATGAGTATGCCACCCTATAGTAACTATCAAAACTTTGTGTCAGAAATCATACAAGTAGGATATAGTTTAATTGATTCAGAGGGAACCATAATCGAGAATTTTTCTAGTTATGTGAAACCGAAATTATTTCCGGTTATTTCCTTAAGAACAATCAAGTTTCTGCATATTAATCAAGAAGAGGTTGATCAGGGTATTGAGTATCAAGAGTTCTATAAAAAAATGCGAGATTTACAAAACAAATACAATCCCGCAGTGTATGTATGGGGTAAAAACGATCAGTTGGAATTGAATAAATTAAATAGACTACATAAATTGTCGAATTTCACGAAAAATATGCAATTTGTGGATTTATTAAATTTACACAAAACATATTTTGGTTTAAAGAACGATGTAGGGTTATTTAATGCATTTAATATGTATGCAGATATCGATTTAAGCAACCAAAAACATGATGCTTTTGAAGACGCTATCGTTACAAGAAAAGTATTCGAGTTCTTTAAACAAGTTTGTAATAACAAAATGATTATCCAATTTGAAAAAAAATAAGATGGAAAATTTCCATCTTTTTTTATAGAACCATAATAACCGGCATAATCATTGGATTTCTTTTTGTATGCTTGACTATGTAATTTTTTAATTGTTTTGTAATCTCTAATTTCATACCACCGATGTTTAACTTTTTATCTGGATCTAAGAATTTATTTGCAGACTCAATTACAATTTCTTGCATATCTTTTATCATTTGTTGATGATCTTTAACATAAATAAATCCTTTGCTAACAATATTTGGAGAGCAAATAACTTCTTTATGTTCTTGGTCAATTGTAATAATCACGGATAATAATCCATCATCAGAAAGATCACGACGATCTTTAATAACCAATGAACCAACCTCGCCAATAGATTCACTATCAACGTAAATATCTGATGTTTTCACTTTTGCTTTTACGGAAGCATTTTTATCATTGATTCCCAAAACATCTCCATTTTCCATAATAAATATGTTTTCTTGTTTAACACCAGTATCCATTGCTAAATCAGCGTGGATTTTTAACATTCTATATTCCCCATGTACAGGCATAAAATATTTAGGTTTCATTAACTTCAACATCAATTTTAATTCATTTTGTCCAGCATGACCAGAGGCGTGTACGTCAGCAAATGGAGATTGTGTGATCACTTTAGCTCCACGTTTATACAACATATTGATTGTTCTATTTACAGACTCAAGATTACCGGGAATAGGAGAAGAAGATAAAATAACGGTATCTCCTACTTTTAAGATAATTTGTCTATGTGTACCCCCAGCAATTCTAGTCAACGCTGCCAAAGGTTCTCCTTGTGATCCTGTACATATTATTGTTAGCTTATCAGCATTCATTTGAGAAGTATTTCTAGTATAGACAAAAGTACCCTTTGGAGCTTTAATATATCCTAGCTTAGCTCCTACATCGATGTTTCTAACCATACTCCTACCAACAACTGCGACTTTTCTACCGGTTTGAACGGAAGCTTCAACAATTTGTTGAACTCGATGAATATTGGAAGCAAAAGTAGAAATGATAATTCTACCATCAATGTTCTCAAACATGTCTTTGATTGTTTCTGAAACAACCTTTTCCGAAGTGGTGAAGCCGTCCAACTCTGAATTTGTAGAATCAGATAATAAACATAAAACACCCTTACTACCAATTTCTGCCATTCGGTGATAATTTGAATCATTACCAATTGGTGAAAAATCAAATTTGAAATCACCAGTATGGACAATACTACCGATAGGAGTTTGTAATCTTATTCCAAAAGAATCAGGAATGGAATGATTGGTTCTAAAAAAAGTAATTTTAAAATGTTTAAAAACAATCTCATCGTCTTCATGATATTCTTGTAGATTAACAGGGACGCTTCCCTTTTCATCTTCTTACTCGTGGATTAATTACTAATAAATTCCATACACATAGAAGCGAGCCAGATGATCTAGTTTAATAACATAAAGTATTTGGGCAATATTTTCAA
>CAZUQS010000211.1:0-2693 GCA_964622615.1 uncultured Candidatus Izemoplasmatales bacterium
ACAAAGACATCAAAACCAATGCATTGATTGTATTGAATTCATTAGAAAAGGCTATTGAGCACTTAAATGTTAACGGCATAATTGTAATTGTTGTCTATTTACATAATCAAGATGAAAACCTTAAAATATCCAATTTCGCTAAACATTTAGATTCGACATTTGATGTAATGAGATATGAAGTGGTAAATAAAGAACAGAGTCCATATATTATAAAAATTTCAAGAATTAAAAAATAAGAGGTTTCCCTCTTATTCGCTTTCTGTATACAATTCATATTTCGGAAGTTTCATAATATTCGCATATATCGAGTAAGGAAATGTATTTAGTTTGTGATGATAAGTTAATATCCTTGCATCACGTTCTCTTCTCAATTTTTGCAGATTTTCATATGTTTCTACAATATACATGTTAATGGGATCATTGACATCAAGTTGAGAATACACAATATCAATATTCTTTAATAAAATCTTCTTCTGTTCATGAGGAAGTTTTTTTATTACGACTTTTGTGAATGGTTCTAATAAATCCGAGTTGAAGATATTAAAAATAAGATTCACTATTTTTCGAATTTCAATGTGAAATTTAGAACGCATTTTAAACACTTGTTTGAAGTCTTTGCGTAAATCTCTAATAAAAAATATTGAACCAACAACAATAATAATCGTTACAGACAATATTAGAAGCAATACTTCAAAGAATGTTTCCGAGAAAAAAGCTAAAAACATTTAATTCACATCCTCGCCCAAATACCCTTTTAATAGATCAACCATGTCTAATTGTTCCCAAGGTAAATCCAAATCATCTCTACCGAAATGACCATATGTAGAAGTTTGTTTATATATTGGTCTTTTTAAATTCAAGCGATCTATAATCGCTTTTGGTCTAAGATCAAAATGTTTGTTTATTATTTCTAATAACCTAGACTCAGGAATTTTACAGGTTCCAAAACAATTAATACCAATACTTGTAGGTTTTGCTACTCCAATCGAGTAAGAAACTTGGATTTCAACTTCATCCACTAAACCAGCAGCTACTAAGTTTTTTGCTATATGTCTCGTCGCGTAAGCGGCTGAACGGTCAACTTTAGAAGGATCTTTTCCCGAAAATGCTCCCCCTCCATGATGAGCTCTACCACCATAAGTATCAACAATAATTTTACGGCCTGTTAATCCAGAATCTCCAGATGGTCCACCTATTACAAATCGACCAGTTGGATTAATTTGAATCGTTGTATTTTTATCCATATATTCCACCGGAATAACTTCATTTATTACATGATTAATTAGGTTGTTGCGAATCTTTTCTTTTGATACTTTTGGAGAGTGTTGAGAAGATATCAAAATATTATCAAATCTCTTAAAACTACCATCATCATTAAACTCAGCAGTTACTTGAGTCTTACCATCTGGTCTCAAATAACTCAAAATTCCATTTTTTCTTACAAAAGCTAATCTTCTAGCTAGCAGACTGCATAATGATGAGTAATTGGCATATAACTTTCAGTAGAATTTGTTGCGTACCCAAACATCATTCCTTGATCGCCTGCACCTTGCTCTTTATCTTCTTTTTCATTCACGCCCATAGCGATATCAGGTGATTGTTCGTTAATACTAACCAAAACAGATAAGTTTTCAGCATCAAACCCATATTTTCCTCTGTCATAACCAATCTCAGCCACAGTATCTCGAACTATCTTTTGAATATCCACATATATTTTAGTTGTTACTTCTCCAGTAACCAATACAAGTCCTGTAGAAACAAGAGTTTCACACGCTACTCTGGCATCAGGATCTTCTGTTAATATCGCGTCTAAAATAGCATCTGATATTTGGTCACATATTTTATCTGGATGACCTTCTGTCACCGATTCAGATGTAAAAAATTTATACATTTTCTGCTCTCCCTTTAAATCAAACGATAATAAATTGCTTCGAAATCATCGCTATATTTTACAAATCTATCTACAATTTGAGGATCAAAATATGGAAAGAACTCTAATTTAATTAAATCAATCGCTCTTTGATGTTTTAATGCTCTTTTATAATTTCTTGCTTGTCTTAAAATTTCATATATTTCACAAAGTAAAATCACTTGAGATTCTCGGTTATTTTGAACACTGTTCATTTCTTTTATAAAATCTTTATTCACTGTCTTTTCAAAATGTGCCCTTACAATATCTTCGCCTTTTTTCTCTAATTGAAGACGTTTAATAATAACAGAACCAATGATTGTTTTTTCACGTATTCGAGAAAAATCTTTTTCTTCTAATTGATCTTTCTGATTGTAGTCTTCTAATGTCAATACATCTTTCTTATCAATATGGATGGTAGAAAAATCAAATAATTCTTGGCATAATTTCGTTGAATATCCTAGGAAATTACCCAGTTTACCAGACATCTCAGCAACTCTTCTTGCGGATGCTTCTTGGGTTTTTTCAAATTGATCATCTCCGCGTTGTTTATAAACACCGATTACATCAAAAACATCGGCTACTACTGCTTTAAAATCTTTTTCCATAGCTCTTCGTTTTATTAATTCTTCTTTACGTTTGAAATTCATATCTTCCGATATTTTCGCATTCGAGTATAGCGCAATCATAAATACAGCCATTACTAGTGTTCTTAAAAAGATATCTGTTAAGATTGGTCCTTTAATATAGTTCCATAATGTAATGAAATCATTTGCATATTCAT
>CAZUQS010000212.1:0-2684 GCA_964622615.1 uncultured Candidatus Izemoplasmatales bacterium
GGCCTTCGCCTAACGGTGCCCAAAACAAGCGAAATTCGGGTCTGCCTTGAAAATAAATCATGATATTTTTAATAAAATTTCGATATTCAGCTTTTTGATAATAATCAAAAAACACATTGTGAATACCCAAAACAAAGTTTATTAGATTTCCCGAGACAGCTTGATTAACTTTTCTACTCTCTTCTGTAATATGATGCTTCGTGAGATCTAGCAAGTACATTGTGAGATCATATTTGTCTTCAAAATACATGTAAAAACTGCCTCTGGAAATGCCGGCGTATTTTATAATTTTATTAATTGATGTTTTTTCATAAGGAGTTTCTGAGAACTCTCTAATTGATGCTTCAATTATTTTATTTCGTTTATCTTCTGATAAATTTAAAAATGTTTTTGTAGGCATATTATCACTCCCTCAATTATTATATATGACAGGTTGTCATATGTCAAATAATTTGTCTCCATATCACAAAAGCATCAAAAATAATTAGAAAGTTCGAACGTTCCTTAAATTTTATTAAAAAGTATAGTAAAATATAGATACAGAAGGTAAAGGTACCAGATTATGAAATTGAAAGAAAGAATTGAACACACTAAAAATAAGATTGCACAAGTGTATATTGCTATAAAATCAAAAAACACTCCTTGGTTTGCAAAAGTGCTAGGAAGTATGACCATAGCTTATGCGTTGTCCCCTATAGATTTGATTCCTGATTTCATACCAATTATTGGGTATCTAGATGATTTGATTATTCTTCCGATTTTAGTATACTTTACCATCAAATGTATTCCCAAAACGATTTGGGATAGTTTTGAAGAGGAAGCTAAAACCTTATGGCAAAATGGTAAACCTAGGAAATGGGGATTTGCAGTGTTTGTTATTATTGTTTGGACATCTCTATTTGGGTTATTGTTATATACATTACTAAAATAATTCTATTTTGATTTAAATAGCTATAAGAAAAGCCAAGATATCGTTGAGATTTCTTGGCTTTTATATTTATGTGTTACTATTTTTCGCTATCTGCTTTAAATGCTGCTAATCCTTTATCTGTTAAAGGATGCTTTTCCATTTCTTTTAATACTTTATACGGAATCGTTGCTATATCAGCTCCTGCTTTCAAAGCTTGGTCAACATGTTTGATATGTCTGATTGAAGCTGCGATAATTTCTGTTTTAAATCCATAGTTCTTATACATATCTTTGATATCTTTTACTAATTTATATCCATCATCATCTCCGCCAGTGTAATCATCCACTCTACCCATAAATGGTGAAGCGTATGTAGCCCCAGCAGTTGCTGCCATTAAAGCTTGTGATGTTGAAAACACAAGTGTTACATTTGTTTTTATACCCAATCTAGTTAATTCTTTAACCGCAATAATTCCTTCTAATGTCATTGGAATCTTAATAACGATATTTTTATGCATCTTTGCATATACTTTTCCTTCTTCAATCATATCCTTAGCTAGCCCTTCAGCTACTTCAGCACTGATTGGTCCATCCACTAAATTTACTATTTTATTAATTGCTTCAATTAGTGTAATACCAGATCTTGCAATTAATGTAGGATTGGTCGTTACGCCTGAGATTATACCCCATTTACTTACTTCTTCAATTTGTTCAATAACAGCTGTGTCTGCGAATATTTTCATATACTCTCCTATTCTAGAAGATAATCAATTTCTTCTAATAATTTGTCTTTTGTTTCGTTAACTTTTCTTGATATATCTATTATAACATCTTTATAATGTTTGACTAAGTCTTTTTGGCTCACACCAGGCAAATTAATTTTAACATTCATAATCGCACCCATAATTGCAGCGTAGAACATTAAAACAGCAACGCCTTGATCTGAAGTTGTATTGCGATTGGAATGTTTAATAATATATTCCATATCGTTCAAACAACTCGTAGCTAAAGACGCCACTTGCATAGGTATTTTAATACAACCCATTGTCGCAAGTTCAATCGCCATATTTCTTTGTGTTATCTCTTCCTCTGTGTCTTTTGGAAGCTTATATGCGGTCATTACCTCATTAAAAGCATTTGTATCTTCATCAACTTGTTTTTCAAAAGCATATCTTGCGACTTCAAATGTTTTTAATACAGCTTTATATTCTTTTTGTACCTCTTCTGATAACTCTTTGAATTTCTTTTTCTTCGTAGTTAAAGCTCCTATCATTAGTACTAAAGCAGCCCCATTACTACCGGATAGTGCGGCCACACTACCTCCGCCTGGTGCTGGTGATTTGGAAGCAAGATCATCTAGAAATTCGGTTACTTTTAAGTCTACTAATTTCATATATTTCCCCTCACTAAATTTCGATTATCTACTACTAATATACCATTCTTAAATACTGCCTTCGTGTGATTGATGCCATAGTGATATATAACATAATCTAAATTTTTAGCATCCAATAAGAGAAGATCTGCAACCTTTCCAATTTCAATACTCCCGTGCGTTTTGTCAACACCCAAGCTATATGCTGGGTTGATCGTCGCGGCTGTGAGAATTTCGGTCGGTAACATTCTTAATTTATTACCAGCTAATTGCAGTGTTAATTGATAATTTTCTGAAGGTGTTGATCCCGGATTATAATCACTTGATACAGAGATAGCCACACCATGATCAATCATCTTTCTTGCTGGAGCATATTCTTTGTTTAAATAGAATGATGTTGAAG
>CAZUQS010000213.1:0-2681 GCA_964622615.1 uncultured Candidatus Izemoplasmatales bacterium
CAATTAAATCTAAATGTAACACCACATTGCCTTTTTTCAATTTTTTAATATTAGCAAATAATATATCGTTGTCTTGATTACGCAGAACAGATTGATTTACTTCATTATGAATAGATTGTATGCCAATTTCAAAACGAATTTGGTTTGGTGGGCAATACTCATTCAAGTAATCTAGGATCTCATCGTTTAAGATATCTCCATTTATTTCAAATTGAAATACCGCTCTACTAAAATCATTTTCAATTACATATTGAAATAATTCCATAGCTACTGCGGGCTTTAGATTAAATGTTCGATCTAAGAATTTGAATGTCTTTGATCCTTTATTATATAGATGTCTTATCGTTTTTTTTACAGAGTTCAAATCAAAATATCTCACGTTTTTTTCGAGTGATGCTAAACAATAGGTGCAATTGTAAGGACAGCCTCTTGATAACTCAACGTATTGTATTTTGTTTTTATAGTCTTCATCTTCAAATATGTAAGGATTTTTCAAAGTATTTAAGTCTTTAATTTCTAAGCGCTTATTTCTATATATTATATTATTAGTATAGTAACTTACATTTGGTATGTCCTTAACACTTGAATTGGAAGCTAATGCATTTATTAACAAATTAAAAGCTTCTTCCCCTTCGTTTGAAATGACATAAGTAGCGAGAAAATCTGTTAAAAAGTAGTCATATTCATAACTGACTTCTGGCCCACCTAGAATGATAACAATATTCGGATTAGATTGTTTTATTTTTTCAAGTAAAACGAATACTATTTCAATATTCCAAATATAGACACTAAAGCCAAGGATATCAGGATTGCTTTTTATGATAGTGTTATAGATTTCATCTAGATTATCTTTGATAGTGAATTCCATTGTATCAACAGGCAAATCGCAATTCGCTTTTAAATAACGAATCGCTAGGTTGGTGTGAATATATTTTGAGTTAATACCGACAAGTATAGTTTTCATATTGTACCTCATATATATTTTAACAGATTATGAATCAGAATAAAATTTAATTAATTTATGTTATACTAAATATGGTGATAAAATGAGAAAGTTTAATCTTGTTTCCGAATATTTGCCTAAAGGAGATCAACCAAAGGCAATTAAGGAATTGATAACAAATTTAAATAATAATATAAAGGAACAAGTGTTACTAGGCGCGACAGGTACCGGTAAAACATTTACCATCGCGAATGTTATTAATGAGGTAAACAGGCCAGTCTTGGTTTTAGCTCATAATAAAACACTAGCTGGACAATTATATTCAGAACTTAAAATGTTATTCCCAGAAAACAGGGTAGAGTATTTTATTTCTTACTATGATTATTATCAACCTGAAGCATATATTGCGGGTGCAGATATATATATAGAAAAGGATTCTAAAATAAATGATGAAATTGATGAAATGCGACATGCTGCTACATCAAGTCTTTTTGATCGAGAAGATGTAATCGTTGTTGCTTCAGTATCTTGTATATATGGTATTGGTGATCCTGAAACGTATAAAGAGGGAATGGTTACATTGCGAAAGAATGAAGTATATACACGAGATGTACTTCTTGATAGACTTGCAAACATATTATACGTTCGAAATGACATTGATTTTGTAAGAGGTAGTTTTCGAGTAAGGGGAGATGTTGTTGAGATTCTTCCTCCTTATAATAAGAATAAGGGAATTAGAGTTGAATTTGATTTTGATGAAATTAAGAGAATACGTGAATTCAATATTGTTTCTGGAGAAATCTATCAAGAGTTTGAGGTTATGTCTTTGTTCCCAGCTTCTCATTTCTTAACAAATAAAGATAAAATGGAAGAAGCACTTAAAAGAATCAAATCTGAATTGATCGATAGAATTCAATATTTTAAAGAGAATAACCTTTTATTAGAAGCGGAGCGAATTGAACAAAGAACTATGTATGATTTAGAAATGCTTAAAGAAATGGGAACTTGTTCAGGAGTAGAAAACTATTCTAGACATTTAGCATTAAGAGGAGAGGGAGAAACACCATCAGTCCTCATAGATTTCTTTCCAAAGAATTTTTTAATGATTATTGATGAATCACATGCAACTCTGCCTCAAGTTAGAGGAATGCACAAAGGAGACCGTTCTAGAAAGCAATCCTTAGTTGACTATGGATTTAGATTGCCAAGCGCTAAAGACAACAGGCCACTAAATTTCGATGAGTTCAATAAGAAGATTGATCAAGTCATCTATGTTTCAGCTACCCCAGGAGATTATGAACTGGACAGGACCGATAAGGTAATCGAACAAATTATCAGACCGACCGGTTTGCTTGATCCAGAAATATACATTAGAGATTCTAAAAATCAAATTGACGATTTGTTAGTAGAAATAGATAAGACAATCCAGAGAAAAGAAAGAACACTAATTACTACATTAACCATAAAAATGAGCGAAGACCTAACGGATTACTTAAAGAGCTTGGGATATAAAGTGGGATACTTACATTCTAAAGTAAAATCACTAGATAGATTAGAACTAATTCGAAAGCTACGATTAGGAGATTTCGATATTCTTGTTGGGATTAATTTACTAAGGGAGGGTCTTGACCTTCCAGAAGTTTCTTTAATAGCAATTCTTGACGCGGATAAAGAAGGATTTTTAAGAAGTGAAAAGTCATTAATTCAAACTGTTGGTAGAGCAGCTAGAAACGTTAAT
>CAZUQS010000214.1:0-2679 GCA_964622615.1 uncultured Candidatus Izemoplasmatales bacterium
TTCATTTGAAAAACCTTGTTAATAGAGGAAAACAATTGTTGATTACGTAGTTTTTTGGAAAAATAGAGTTATTTTTGATCACACTGATTAGTTACAAACATTTTAAAATGATTAAAAAAATCACATTCTTTTTACTGATAGGAATAATAGTAGCATCAGTAGTAATTACAGGTTGTAAAAAAGACAATATCACAGAAACGCCACCTGATGAAACGACTGGTACATTTACGGATTCCCGAGACGGAAAAATTTATAATTGGGCAAAAATAGGGAACCAGGTTTGGATGACTGAAAACTTTGCATTTAAAAACACAACAGGGAGTTGGGCTTACAATGATGATGAAAATTATGTTTCTATTTATGGTTATCTATATGATTGGAATACTGCTATGTCTGTTGTTCCGAATGGGTGGCATTTGCCTAGCGATAATGAGTGGAAGGAATTAGAAATGTATCTTGGAATGAGCCAGAGCGAAGCAAATGATGACGGATACAGGGGTACGGATGAAGGGAAAAAAATAAAAAGCACAACCGGCTGGGACTCTAATGGTAATGGAACAGATGAAATAGGCTTCTCAGCACTTCCATCCGGATACCGTAATACAAATGGAAGTTACGATGCTTTGGGTTTAAACGGTGGCTGGTGGTCAAGCACAGTCGATAATTCTACGGGTTGGGTTGTTTTCCGTAATGTGGATTCGTCAAATGACAGAATTTGGCGGGGTGACGATGGTAGTAAAGAAGATGGAGTAAGTATTCGATGCATAAAAGATTAGACTATCTGCCTATTAATTATTTGACACTTTTGTTACCCAACATAATAGAAATGAAACAAATACATTAATTAATAATTAAACATTTAAAAATGAATAAAAGAATCACACTTTTTTTACTGATAGGAATAATAGTAGTATCAGTAGCAATGACAGGTTGTAAAAAAGACGATACAACAGAAACGCCACCGGAGGAAACAAATGGTACATTAACAGATTCCAGAGACGGAAAAATCTATAATTGGAAAAAAATAGGAAATCAGATTTGGATGACAGAAAATTTAGCATTTAAAGAAGCAATAGGATGTTGGGCTTACAGTAATGATGAGAATTATGTTTCATTGAATGGTTATCTATATGATTGGAATACTGCAATGATTACTTCTCCTGATGGTTGGCATTTACCAAGTGACAACGAATGGAAAGAATTGGAGATGTACTTAGGAATGAGTCAAAGTGAGGTTGATGAAATATGGGAAAGAGGAACTGATGAAGGGAAAAAACTTAAATCAATTAGTGGTTGGGATAATGGTGGAAATGGAAATAATGCCAGTGGCTTTAATGCATTTCCTTCTGGCAACCGAGAGAGTGGTGGGGATTTTTACAACCTTGGCAGCAGTTGCACATGGTGGTCTTCTACAGAAGTAACTGGAACTGAATTATCATGGAAACGATACATAGAGGAAAATATGGAGAATGTTGGTAGACTTGATGACTCGAAAACAGCAGGTTATTCAGTTAGGTGCATCAAAAATAATTGAGTGTTGTTTCATTCAAAGCATTAAGAAAAATCTTGTAGGATTAGTTCTAATCATAAATTTTTCTTTTTTACAAATTGAGTAAATATTTTTCATGCTTATATATAGACTCTATAATAGGAAATGTACTGAATAAATTCATTTCTAATTATCAATAAATTACGTTGGGTAACACGCAATATAAAAAATTGGGCAGAAAGTGCTAAATATGAACGTTATAACTATAAATAACCATCGTAGTAAAATGAAAGATTGGTGTTCCAAAATGCCCAACTTATCATATTGCCACCGTTAGCGTTCATATTTCAAGATGCTGAAACAAATCCAAGCAAAATTTAGTATATTTGTTTTATGATGAATCCAAAGGACATAGAAAACATTTTAAGAAATCTTAAACCAATGCTTGCTGACAAATATTTTGTCAACAGAATTGGGTATTTTGGATCATTTGCAAGGCATGAACAAAAAGAAAACTCTGATATTGACATTCTTGTAGACTTCAAAAAACCCCTCGGTTGGGAGTTTTTCGACCTACAAGAACTTCTTGAAAAAGAACTTAAAACAAAAGTCGATCTTGTTTCAATCAAAGCTCTTAAATCACAACTAAAAGATTCTATTTTAAATCAAGTAAGATATATATGACACCGATAAAACGTCAATATAACTTATACTTAGAAGATATTCTAAATTCTATGACAAGAATACAAGAATATATTGAGAATAAGAGCTTTGATGATTTTAAGAAAAACTATATGGTGGTTGATGCTGTTGTAAGGAACTTTGAAATTATCGGAGAAGCATCAAAGAACATCCCTGAAACAATAAAAAATAAATATCCTAACGTGCCCTGGAAGAAAATGTATGGTCTCAGGAATCTAATTTCTCATGAATATTTTGGAATAGATTATGAAATGCTTTGGGAAATCTCAACAGTTAACCTTCCAGAAAATATAAAAGATCTTGTAGCTGTAATCGAATCTGAAAAAAATACGAACGCTAACAGCTGGTCATAGCCAATAAGCTACTGTATCTGTATCTAAAACATTAAACTATATACAATAATAAGGTAGATATTTATTAACTTAGTGTGGAAAAGCCGCATACTGGCCATACCAGCAAAACGTGTGTGCCTTGAACCAATCAGGCAA
>CAZUQS010000215.1:0-2672 GCA_964622615.1 uncultured Candidatus Izemoplasmatales bacterium
TGCATTAGAAGGCAGTTATTCTGTAGACCCATATGATGGTTTACTTAGAATTGAAGAAATGAAAGAAGTTATTATGGTATATGGTGATGCTGGAATAAGAATTAACATGGATGTTGTTTACAATCATCATGGGCAAACTGCAAATTCAAACTTTGAACAAATTGTTCCTGGATACTATTTCAGAAAAACAGCATCAGGCGCATTTAGTAATGGATCAGGAACTGGAAACGAAACAGCTTCTGAACGTGCAATGATGCAAAAGTTTATCGTGGATTCTACCGTATTTTGGGCAAGCGAATATAATATTTCTGGTTTCCGTTTTGATTTAATGGGATTACATGATACAGAAACTATGAATATGGTCGCAACGTCTTTAAGAGATATTGATCCTAATATTATGGTATATGGTGAACCTTGGACCGGTGGAACAACTCCACTTCCGGTGGATGAAAAAGCAGATAAAACCAATTTAGATGCTATGCCTTTTGTAGGTGCATTTAATGACGATATCCGTGATGGAATCAAAGGATCTGTTTTTGCAAGAGAACAAGGGGGATTTATTCAAGGTGATTTTTCAGATACATATCTTACAAAAGTGAAATATGGTATTGTTGGTGGCGTAGCATATCCTGGTATCAATGCATCGAGATTATCAAAAACAAAAATTTGGCATACAGAGCCTACAAAAACATTGAATTATGTAGCTTGCCATGATAATAATACTTTGTATGATAAATTGTACTTAACATTAGAAGAAGATGGACTCTTAGATTTGATCGTTCCTCTTCAAAAACAAGCATATGGAATTGTTTTAACCTCACAAGGAATTTCATTTATCCACGCAGGAGATGAGTTCTTGCGTTCCAAACCGCTAGAAAGCGGTTCAGGTTTTGAACATAATAGTTATGAATCTCCAGATTCTGTCAACCAAATTCATTGGGATTTAAAAACGAGTGAGGATGGTAGTGACGTATACAATTATGTAAAAGGACTCATTAAACTTAGAGAAGATCATGCTTCATTTAGAATGACAAATTCAACGGATATTCTTGCGAATTTGGACTTCCTTTATGAAGATAATGAAGGCGTAATTGCGTATTCATTAACCAATGATGCAAGCGCAGATGCTTATGATAATATATTAGTCATTCAAAATGCAAATGATAAGAACGTTCGATTAAAACTTCCAGCAAATGGAGGTTGGGTCGTTGTTGTAAACAATGAAGACGCGGGAACTGAAAGTTTAGAAACCTATAAAGGTGGCCAAACTGTTAAGTTTGCGGAACATTCTACTTATGTTATGTATCAAGACGCAGCGATAGAAGATTATAGTCCTATTGGAGTAATCATTATTTCTAGTATTTCTGGATTAGTTGTAATTGCTGGTGCAGTCTTATTTATAATGTTAAAGAAAAGAAAATAGAAGATAAGTTGATGCCAGTTTTGGCATCAACTTTTTCAAATAGAAAATATATAAATGATAGGAGTGGGCGTATGAAAATATTAGTGATAGGCGGAGCATCTTATGATGATATCATCCATGTGGATGAGTTTTTTGAACCAAAAAGTGCTACAGTATTTGTAAAGAAATCATATTCCAAACCTGGATCAACAGGTATTGGTAAATCTATTGCACTAAAACGATTAGGCTATGATGTAACATTTATAGCTGCAATTGGTGACGATTATTATGGGAAAGTCATTTCCCAAATGTTGAAAGATGAGGGTATAAAGTTCTATCCGTTAGAAGCAAATAAAACGGAAAGACATACCAATATTATGAATCGTTTTGGAGAACGGATAACCATATTTACGCAAACATCAGACATAGAAGATATCTTTGTAAATGCATATGAAAAACAAGTCAAAGAAGCGGATATTGTTGTCTTAAACATTAAAGATTATAGTCGGTATTTTATACCATTATTAAAGAAATATCAAAAGCAGGTTTATTGTGATATTCATGACTACGATGGATACAATACCTACCACAAGGACTTTATTATGTTTTCAGATTATATCTTTATGAGTTCAGATAATATTAAAGATTATAAAAACTATATGTATAATTTATTAAAAGATGGCAAGAAATGGGTTGTTGTGACACACGCAAAAAAAGGAGCGTCAGGTCTTGATGGTCATGAATTCATTGAGATATCAAGCAATCAAATAGAGGTTATCGATACCAATGGTGCAGGCGATAACTTTTTTGCAGGCATGCTTCATGGATATCTCAACATGTACAGCATGCAAGATTGCTTGTATTTAGGTAGAATAGTTGCAGAAAGCTGTATTCAATCCGAAAAAGTAGTCTCAGATATGCTAAATTTAAAATATTTAGAAAAGTATTTTGAAAAACTAAAAAATATTAGTTGAAAAAAAGATAAACTTCGTATAAAATATATAGTGCAAACAATATTTTAAGCAGGTGTAGTTTAATGGTAGAACATGTGCTTGCCATGCATACAATGGGGGCTCAATTCCCCTCGCTTGCTCCAAAAAAATAATCAAAGCAAATACCTCTAAGGTGTTTGCTTTTTTCTATTTCTCAGTTATAATTGTTATGAGAAGTATTATTATAAGTGTAGCTAAAATAGATGAAAATTAAAGGAGGACTTTATGAAGATTATCAATTGGTTACTTGAAAGTGATTCATTTGTTCAATATGCAAC
>CAZUQS010000216.1:0-2669 GCA_964622615.1 uncultured Candidatus Izemoplasmatales bacterium
TCATCCAAGACAATATATTGAAATTATGCAAACCATGATTGATAATGATTTTACACCGAATACCAATATCGAAGTAAAATTATCTGTTATGCCAGATGAAAATAAATTAATATTAGCGAATTCAACAAATTATGGTCCTGATGTTGCATTAGGAGTAAATCACTGGATACCATATGAGTTTGCGATTAGAGGAGCGTCTTTAGACTTAAGACAGTTTTCTGGCTATGAAGATTTAGTGACGAAATTTAGTCCTGGAGTAATGATTCCTTATGCCTTTGAAGAAGGAGTATATGGATTGCCAGAGACTCAAAACTTCTGGGTAACATTCTATCGAACCGATATTTTTGAATCCTTAAATTTACCAGTTCCTGATACGTGGGATGAAGTGATTCAAATCTTACCAGAATTACAACGGTATGGTATGAATTACTATGAACCTTTAGCTGCTTTCAAAGGGTTTAAGCCTTTCGTAGCTACGATTCCATTTATATATCAATTTGGTGGAACGTTATTCGCTACTGATGGTATGAGTACGATTATTAACTCTGAGGAAAACTTAGAAGGTATTCAATTAATGACAGAATTATTTACTGTTTACAACTTACCAAAAGAAATACCTAACTTCTATAATCACTTTAGATATGGTACATTACCAATTGGTATTAGTAATTTAGGTACCTATTTGCAGTTAACTGTAGCTGCACCGGAAATCGCTGGGAAATGGGATATAGCAGTTCATCCTGGTGTATTGAATGAAGAAACTGGCGAAGTAAGTAGATGGGCAGCAAGTGGTGCCCAAGCATCGATGATTTTAACGAATAGCGAATTACCAGATGAGTCATGGGATTTTTTGAGTTGGTGGATGAGTACAGATGTTCAATCTATATTCGCTCAAAGACTACAAACTACTTATGGAACTGCATATTTATGGAACACAGCTAACTTAGAAGCGTTTGCGAGCCTACCATTACCTACAAAACACAAACAAGTGATTTTAGCTCAATGGGAATATGCAATGGAAGCTTCCAGAATACCTGGTTCTTACATGGTGGAACGTGAAATTAGTAACGCGTGGAACACCATCGTATTTGATGATGCAAATCCAAGGGTTACATTAGATGAAGCAGTAAAAACAGCAAATCGAGAGATTCTTTATAAGTTGGAAGAATTTGATTATGTAATTGATGGTGTTGTTCAAAAAAATTACAATGTTCCAACAATCTACAACATAGATTATTGGTTGAAGGAGCATGATACTGATGATTAAAAAAATAAATAAGCCGATATGGTTCTTAGCACCATACGTTATACTGTTCGCAGTATTTATTATCATTCCTGTATTAATCGCAATGGGACTTAGTTTTACGTATTTCAACACAATTGAAACTCCTGATTTTATTAGTTTACGTAATTTTGTCGAATTGGTTACTAGAGATGAAGTATTCATGCAGTTTGTACTACCGAATACGATTAAATTTGCTTTTATAGTTGGTCCAATAGGATATTTTATGAGTTTCTTGTTAGCGTGGATGCTAGCACAAGTACCTCATAAACCAAGAACTATTTTAGCAATCATATTATATAGCCCTTCTATGACAGCGGGTATTGCAATGACAGTTGTTTGGACGGTGCTCTTTAGTGGAGACTCCACGGGCTATCTGAATAGTTTATTGTTACAAACCGGTTTGATTACAGAACCTATCCAATTCTTAACATCACCGGATTATTTAATGACTATAATGATTCTTGTTTCCTTATGGGGATCAATGGGTGTAGGATTCTTAGCGATGTTAGCTGGGATACTAAATATCGATCAATCCTTATATGAAGCAGCTTATGTTGACGGTTTGAGAAACCGTTGGCAAGAGATTTTTTATATTACAATTCCATCGATGAAACCGCAAATGCTTTTTGGGGCTGTTATGGCTGTGGTGGGTACCTTCCAGGGCGGTGCGATTGGGGTCCTGCTTTCGGGTGGGAACCCAACACCTCAATATTCTGGTCAGTTAATCGTAAACCACATTGAAGACTTTGGGTTCATTCGTTATTTAATGGGATATGCCTCGGCAATTTCTGTCGTTTTACTATTGTTAGTTTATGCAATCAGTAGAGCAACGTTTAGATTGCTCGGAGAAAGGGATTAAGGGGGTAGAATATGGCTAGTTTTAGTGGAATGAAAATAAATCCAACCAGATTACATAAGAGTCAACTTAAATTCTTCTTAGTGTTAATTCCGATGGCATTGTTCATTGCGTTACCGATATTATTTATTGTCAGTCATGCGTTTAAACCGGAAAACGAATTGTTTGCTTATCCTCCTAGATTCTTAGTAAGGGTTCCAACATTGGAAAACTTTAGAGATCTTGTAGGCATTGCATCGGAATCCGGGATTCCATTCAGTAGATATTTATTTAATAGTTTGATTGTAACCATATTTGGAGTGTTCTTCAGTGTAATGTTTACATCTATGGCTGCTTATGCATTATCGAAATTAAAATTTAAGGGGAAGAAAGCTTTATTTGAAATTAATACAATTGCCTTGATGTTTGTCCCGATTGCGGTGACAATCCCAAGGTATTTGGTTGTTGCAAATACTGGTATGATTGATACGTATGCGGTGTTAATACTACCATTGATTGCTATGCCTGTTGGGCTGTTCTTAGTGAAAC
>CAZUQS010000217.1:0-2651 GCA_964622615.1 uncultured Candidatus Izemoplasmatales bacterium
ATTTTTATGTTGCTACTGAATTTTAAAGATAAGATATTAGAAGAAGAACTGCGTCCAAAAATTAAATTATTTAGTAGTCCATATTACCTGTTTTCAGTAATAGCTTTATTATTATTCGGTATTGCATTCTTCAGTACAAAATCATACATATTTGAAAATAATAATCTTTTCAAAGAAATTAACCAAGAGAAAAGAGAATTCTTAACTACAATTCCTAGAGATAAGAAGATTTTGGCTACTGGATATCTTACAATATATTTATCGGATAGAGAGCAGTTATATGATATTCAATTCTTTGAACTGGAGGATACTGATATCATCTTTGATTATATTATTATCGATTTAAGGTTGCCTGAGGATACTATAAACGGTTATCAACAAGAAGCACTTTCAAATGGTTATGAATATAGTGATTTGTCGAATGGATATTTTTCAATATTTATTCCTGTTGCTTAAAGAAAACAATAAGTACAATACATAAATAGAGAGGGTTATAAATATGAAAAAATGGTTTTTATTTTTAGTGTCTTTATGGATGGTTTTTTCAGCATTAGCTTGCCAGGAAGTTATAAATAGCGATGTAACAGTTACGACTACGAATGCAGCTATGAATACTACTGGAGATGGTTCTAGCGAGAGTTTCTTATCTACTGCTATTAATTATCGTGACAAAATTTCGGAAATGGTAGAAGAAAACACTGTTTTTAGCGAATTATCTAAAAAGGTTAGTTATGCAACAATTGAAGAGAGTAACATGTATACGAAAGCAGATTTTTCTAATGTGTATCACAATCAAAAAGGCATGGAAGTTGATATCAATCGCGGAGAATTCTTACAGATATATAAGGATTTGTTAAATGAGATTATTGTTGAGTTAGAAAGCGAAGATATTATAAGCTTGGATGTTTTTGTGAGTATCAATTTTGTTGATTATGGAGACATGAATATTTATTGTGGATTCGCAAATGATGATGAACTGATCTTCAAACTGGACTATCAGGAGGATGAGATGCGAGTATTTACAGCATTTAAACTCGGGTATGAGGAAGATGATTTTTTCATTAAGAAAATGGATTACTATCAAGAGGCTGAAAATATTAGCTATCATTATTCAGAGTTTTACGAGAATCAAAGTTACTTCCAATTAAACTTTGATGATGCAGCTAATTATATTTATCACTATATTTCTGAAGTTGATTTGTATGAAGTGCAGGTACATAGAAGCGTGGATGCAATTGAAGCGGAAACTCCGGAAACTGGATATAATATTAGCTGGTTGGACTTAGATAGACAAATGAGATTTTTGTACTCCGTTTCAGAAGATAAAACGATTCTATCAGAATATATTGATTTCTTTAATGACTACAGTATTGTTCTAAGCTATATGGATAGTGATACAAGAGATGACAATCTAAGAATTATTTGGAATTTATTGGAAACGGATGGTTGGGATTACGTAACTTTTTTAAACACGGAAGCTGATTATGATATGCATGCATCTGTATACAAAGATGATGTGAGCCTATTTCCAGATGAAATCGTCAGGGCATATATAAATGAACATCATTGTTTGTTAAGTTTGGATAAGTATGAGGTATCAAAATCAGGATTAACGGATAGTATATTATCACTTGGCAATTATGGGCTCACATTTAATCTAGACACTATGAGCTTAGAATATTTAAATACAGTTCGAACTAGTGCGGTTGATACCGCAACACATTTTGAAGTGTTTAGTGGTTTGGATATTTTTAATAATTCGTTTACAGATACATTTTTGGATATGATGGATGAAGATTTGTCATATATAAATACAGTTATATTTATAATTGCGTAAAAAGCAAAATACGAACCACATCTATTGAAAATAATGTCTATTGTGTATATAATTAGAGTAGAGGTGATATGATGAAATATTTTATTAAAGAGTATGAGACAAGATATTTCGCTGGTATAGAATTTCCAAATGGGATTCAGTTAAAGAAAAATGATCAAAAAAAGATTCCCAAATTATGGGAACAATACTTTGAGGGAGTTTCTCAAAGAATCAAAAACCAAGTAGAACCAAATCATGTAATTGGTTTGGAGTTTTATCCGTTTGATTTCAAAGAGACAACAACGTATAACTATTTTGCTTTAGCTGAAACAAAAGACCTTATCGAGGCTTTTACTGGAGTTGTTACTAAGAAATTAAGAAAAGGAAAATATATCTGCTTTCCGATTAAATTTGATGCAATTTCCCAAGAAATTCAAAAAGTTTATAAATTTATTAAAGATAATGATATAAAAGTACATAGGGGATTTGATTATGAAGATTACCTACCATCTGAAGACTATGGTAATCCTGAGGCAATTCTTAACTTTTGTTTAATGATTGAAGAATAAGTATCAAAAAAATAAAAACAAGGAGATTAATATGAACAATCCAAGGTATCAATACAAACAAGAAGCAAAAGATTTACTTGCAGGAAAATATGAAAAACCACTAATCGTATTGCTGGTGTTTTTTGTTTTTAATGCAATAATTGGATCTATTGTTACAAAATTAGGACCTAAATATTCTACTACTTTTCCAATTGAGGTGATAGAACAGGGGAATCCAGCAATGGTTACAATATTTAATATTGTTGGGTTTATAATTGGAGCTGCAA
>CAZUQS010000218.1:0-2626 GCA_964622615.1 uncultured Candidatus Izemoplasmatales bacterium
AATAATGTATACACTAAAGAATATTATGAATTTCTTTTCCATACCAGAGAGAACCATCAGAAGGCATTTAAAATTGGGATTATTAAAAGGATCTAAAATAGGAGGAGTCTGGAAATTTACAAACTTTGATATTGAAAGATATACAAACAATAAATCTATATCAGATTTAATGACAAAAACAAGTATAGATAGACTAAACGACTATACTCGAGGGTTTATTAAACACAAGAATGATATTTGTATTACGTTCAACAGCAAACAGTTGCCTGATTCTTCGGTACATAAGATAACAAATTTCATCAATCAGTTTCAACATCCATTCTATTTTCACATATCAAACAACATCAAAAATAGAACGCTTATTTTTATAGGACATATAGAAGATAGCTTGTCCTTAATCAATTTATTAAAGGAATATGTAAATGAATAGCATACATGGACGCCTATCAAACATAATTGCGACAATAGATTTTAATTTTCTGTATAAGGGTTTTCACTCGTGTGATTTTGCTTTGTATAATCAAGAATATGTATACTTTAATCAAAGAATTGAAAAATTTGATGAGCGATTTATAGGAAATACAACGATAAATTATAATGGTGAGAATATAGCTATATGGAATTTGGAATTTGGGATTGAGGATGATCAGATTTTCGCAAGCAAAATCATTCATGAAATGTTTCATACTTATCAGATGAATCAAAAGGAAATAAGATTCCCAAATGAATTTTTGGGATTACATTATAATTATGATAAACACAATTTGAGCTGGAAATACAATGAAACCATGTTTTTGGTGGATGCATATACAAATAAGTCAATGGATTCTTTTAAAAAATTTATATCGAGCAGAAAAGATCGAGAACTGCAATTTAAGAATGAAACAGAATATGAATATAAAATTGAGACAATAGAAGGTATGGCTCGGTTTGTAGAATTAAAAGCATTGGCTCAATTGAATATTGAAAAGTATCAAAAAGAAATGTGCAATATGATAAATAATATTTCTATTCCGGATAACTACATACCTATACGTACAATATGTTATAATATTGGAGCGTTGATACTAATCACCGCTGAACAATTCGGTATTGCAATTGATCATAAGATTGGATTAGAGCAGTGTCCAATATTCCACATTGTATCAGCAGATATAAAGAAACATTGCTCTTATGAATTAAAGAGTATAAACACAATTTTTGTAAATCAGTACATTAAAAAAATGGAGAATGTAATCACTGAAATATTAAATAATCCCCACGAAATTATTCCCTGCGACGCATTGACCGGTTTAGACCCAATGAATACATTTAAAAGAAGAGAATATTATATTTTTCAACATTTTGTAAGAATAAAATATAAAGATATAGAAACTAATATTTTTGGTGAAACTTTAGGCAAGATTGATGAATTAGGAAATGTAACACAGATATATAAATCTCTTCCGTGAAATGCAATATGTGAATATAATGAAACTATAGAACGAGGTAAATTATGATAGGGCAAACAATACTAAAATTTGACGAGTTGACTAGTACAAATGATTTTGTTAAGAGTAATATTTTAAATTTGGATGATGGAACAATAGTATTAGCAAAAACACAATCAAAAGGAAAAGGACGACAAGGAAATATATGGTTAAGCCCTGAAGGAAATCTATATTTTAGTATATTTTTAAAAAATCAACAAGATAGAAAAAACATATTTTCATATATAACTAAAATATCAGTATCATTAGTGACATTATTATCCAACTATAATATAGACGTTAAAATTAAATATCCAAACGATATATTAATCAATAATAATAAAATTTGTGGTATTCTAATCGAAAGTTTTGGATATGAAGACATTAATGCAGTTGTATTAGGAATTGGTATTAATGTAAATCAAAAAGACTTTGTTGATATGGACTATCAAGCTTCATCAATGAGGATGGAATTAGGTAAAGACTTTGATATAGACTCGATTTTAGAAGAATTTTGCAGTATATATAATATAGTAGAGCAATCTGATTGTATACATGAAAAATACCTTAATAGCTCTATTTTGCTCAATCAACATGTAACGTATGAAAAAAACAAGTATTTTGTAGAAACAATCGATAAGCAAGGTAACATAATATTGAAAAATAACGAAAAGATAGTGTCTGTGCGATATAATGAACTTGCTTTTTAACCCAAGCTTCTAAATGAAAAGTGATTTCGTAGAGAAGTAAGGGGTTACATTATAAAATATATATTTGAATGAATATAAATATGGTATAAATGTAATGATTATTTACAAATATATTAGGTATAAAAAATATATATGATATATATTTATTTTATTGTTGATAATAAGTCTACAAAATAAAAAGATATAGATATGTGTATAACTTTAACTATGTTAAATTAAAATACGCTATCTTTTTTATGTGCCCACAATTAGCGATAAATATATTCTTTATAATAAACGGTTATTTACTATAGAAATAACGTTTGAATATTCAAAAATGAATTTATATACAATAATAATTTAATTTAATAATATCAAGTAATTTGAATATCAAAACAATTTGACTTTACTAGTAAAAAGTGGTAAAATTATTGAGATTTTAAATGACTTAGGAGGAAATATTATGGA
>CAZUQS010000219.1:0-2619 GCA_964622615.1 uncultured Candidatus Izemoplasmatales bacterium
TTCTTATCGATGTTGCGATGTATTTCATTTGAAATCCTTTTGATTTCACATAAGAATAGAACTCTTCTGTAATATCACTTAAAGAAATCCGGATGATATCTTCTTCTTGTATATATTGATGATATGCGATCATCGAAAGAATATTAATCTTTCTAAGTAAATCCAACCCATCCATATCATCATTCGAACCTGTTTCAATATATCCTAAGTTTCTTGCTTCTTCTAATGCGTTATCGATATGGTAGTCATCCAAAAATATCTTAGATAATATGTAGTTGGTCGATCCATTCACAATGCCTTCTATTCTTTTAACCTTATTCGTGATAGATTTGGCTTTTAACGGATCTAATACAATAATGCCGCCTCCAACACTCGCTTCATATAAAAGCGTTACATGATTCAATTTTGCAAGGTTTGTTAATTCTTCAAAGCATTCTGAGATTAATGCTTTGTTCGCCGTAACAACGTGTTTCCCAGCTTTCAATGATTTTGTTACATAGGTATAAGCATCGGTTTTACCACCGATTAATTCAATCACCGTATCTACCGAATCGTCTTGCAAGATTTGATCAAAATTTGTCGTTACTATAGTATCCAACCCATTAGCTTTGGACTCATCTCTTAAGAATAAATACTTTACTTTAATATTGGACGTATTATTCTTCAAGAGTTCAAATACACCTTTACCAACAACACCATAACCCAGTAATGCAACAATCATAAGCAAGTCCTTTCTATATTTCACAAATATAAAGCGAAAAATGTTTGTTTAATGGCAATATTGATACCGCATTAAAATACTCTGTTAATTCTGTTTCAACTTCTTTAATATAATTAAAATAATCTCCTCTTTCTAGCCGTTCAATCAAACTAATAAAGAAATTACGATTTTGATTGTAATCAATAAATAAAATCTTGTCCTTTGTAACCCTCTTCATCTCTTGATACATTTTTAGTCTATTTTGTTTCTTAAGTCCATGTGCAACATAAGATGCGATTGATATATCATATAGTTTACTATCTACATTCAGCCCATCCAGCACATTACCTAATACATAATTTACTTTTTTCTCTCTATCTTTTTTTCTAGCAATTTGGAGCATTCGACGTACTGGATCCACTCCTGTAACTGAAAAACCAAATTCACTTAACGCTGAAGACAAAGAACCTGTTCCGCACCCAACATCTAAAATAGTTTGACCTTCCTGAATAACCGATTGATCCAATATTGTATGTATTTGCTTCATAAAATTTCGCTTTTGAGAACGATAAAACAAACCATAAATAGGAGCTATGATTTGAAATATATACGGGTAATTTCGTTTTGTTTTCATTTGCCCCCACCTTATTAGTCGATATATTATTTATTATAACATTGTTTTGTTTTTTTGTAATATCAAAAACAATCTGAACGTATTCAGATTGTTATATGTTATTTCTTAGTTTTTTTACGGATTACATTATGAGTTCTACTTCTTGGCTAGATTGGCAAAGTTTTCGAATCATTTTCTTTTGAAACTTGCCGATGTCAATATGAAAAAGTTTATAAATATTCGTTTTGTCTTTAAGATACTCATTTTCTTCTCTTAAAATGACTCTTCCATTCAGGTATTGAAATAGATGTTGGTCAAAGGAATCTATTTGAGATTTCCTACACTCAATATATGCATAGAACAGATTAGAATCATTTAACAAACTCATTGCGGAGTATGTAAATGCTAAATTATAAAACATATCTAACGTATCCTTAAACACATCTAAATCACGAAATCCACTATGCATTGCGAAATGTAATGCGTTATCTGTTAATAAAAAATATAACATTACTTTCTGTTTCGTATAGATTTTTCTCGTTAATTCAATCAACATATCCTCTAAGGAAAACAGCGTATTGTCTGGAAACTCCTCTATATATAACATCATAAACGCTAAACTGTATATAGAGTTTATCTTTTTAGAAAAAATAATATGTACATTCTCTTCAAGATAGGTTCTATACAAGGTATTGCTTGAGATACTCATTTCAACTTCATAGCGTTTATAGATTGCATTCATTAAAATCAATTCTTCTTCTGTGAAGTTACCGTTTTTTTGAATGTGATTATAATGTTCTGGAAAATGTTGATAGTTTTTTTTAAACGCTTTTAAATAATACTGATTGAAATTCATTCCATCTTTTTTGACATACATATTGTAATATAGTATGTCAATTAGATTCATATTCAATCTTACAACTAATTCATTCAGTTTTGATAAACTAATTTGAGTGTTTTCACTGATATATCGTTGATATGTTCTGATCGACATAATCCCATTTGTAAGATCCGCCATGGTCATATGCTTGTCTTTTCTAATTTCTTCTATACTGTATAAGTATGGATTAAGCTGTTTCATATGTAGACACCATCACTTTATAAAACGACTTATTTGATAGTTCGGCGGAACTCATATATTTTCGATATATTCTAAGATTTTTAGGGTTCATAATAGTCTTATAGTTAATAAAATCATAATTATTGGATAACATATAAGAAACATAATAAAATATCGTCATCTCATATTTTTTTACATTCTTAGTTAACTTATAATATACTAGAAAATATTCTAGTAATTCATCAT
>CAZUQS010000220.1:0-2606 GCA_964622615.1 uncultured Candidatus Izemoplasmatales bacterium
TGTTGTGTTACATTTAGATTTAATTGCTGGATTACCATTTGAGACATTTGATCTTTTTAAGGAGACGTTTGATACAGTATTCAAACTCTATGGTCATGAATTGCAATTAGGATTTCTAAAAATGTTAAAAGGGACGAAATTATATTATGACCAAAAAAAATATGGATATGTAATTCAAGAAAAAGCTCCCTACGAACTAGTATACAATAACTATTTAAGTGAATCCGATATTAAGAAAATTCATATCGCGGAAGAAATGCTAGAAATATACTGGAACAAAAATTTTATGAATGATACATTAATTAAGATTGCAGAGCAACACAATTCACCTTTTGAGTTTTTTTACAATCTAGGTAATGTGTTTTTATCTAAAAATATGTCGTTTCATAGATATCAATTATCGGATGTCTTCAGTATTCTTGAATCATATTTAGGTGCGTCTGAATATATATATGATCTGAGAAAAGATTATTTAGATTATAATAATATAAAACCAAAAATATACTGGGATAATTCCGTCAACAAAAATGAAATCATTCGATTGTTCCATAAAAATAATTCAAGTTACAACATTAATAATTTGTATAAATATAGCGTTGTGTTGACATACAAAGATGGTTATTTAATTGTGATATATTTTCCGGATAACAAAGAATTTCATAAAATAAAGACCTTGATTTAGATCAAGGCCTTTTCTATTAATTCAATTTTGATAAGAAATCATATAAATCCGTTGTTTCGTTTCTTAGACTCAGAGCAACTTCAATAGGACAATCACCAATTTCCAAACTTCTTGTGAATACTGCTAATCCACCTTTATCTTGTTTTAATAACTCTACAGCGTGAACACCCATTTTACTGGCTAAAATCCGATCAAACGAGCTTGGAGTACCTCCTCTTTGGATGTATCCCAGAACAGATGCTCTCGCTTCATAATCAGAAGAATTTTCAATAGCTTTAGCTAAATCAAAAACATTTGTTATATTCTCAGCAACCACAACAATTAAATGTCTCTTACCCATTTTTTGAGCATGTTGAACTTGTCTTAACACTTCTTCCTTATTATACCCGGTTTCTTTTGTAATAACGATTTCTGCGCCACATGCAATACCAGAATAAATCGATAAATCTCCGCAATCCCTTCCCATTACTTCTACAACTGTACAACGTTGATGTGAAAATGATGTATCTCGAAGTTTATCAATTGCATCTATTGCTGTATCCAAAGCAGTGAAAAACCCAATTGAATACTCAGTAGAAGAGATATCGTTGTCAATAGTTCCTGGAATAGCAATCACATTGATACCCATTTCATTTAAAGCCATTCCACCTCGATATGTCCCATCGCCACCAATCACTACAAGTGCACTAATATCTAATTTTTTTAAATTATCTATCGCTATTTGTCTTACTTCTTTTTGTTTGAAAGAATCTAATCTAGATGACCCTAAAATAGTACCACCTCGGTTTAATATTTGGCCCACATCATTTCTTCCTAATTTCACAATTTGGTTTTCAACCAAACCTTTATATCCATTAAACACTCCATATGCTTCAAACCCATAGTGTATTGCAGATCTAACAACTGCCCTTACACAGGCGTTCATCCCTGGAGCATCGCCACCTGACGTCAATACCGCAATTTTTTTCATTATCTCACTCCTTAAGTTGTCTTATATTTTCGATTATTACTTGAAGTTTGTTTTTTCGAATCTCTTTTTTTCCAAAAAATAAATAAACACTCCCCACTTCCAAAATCGGCTTAAATCGTTCATACTCTCTTGGAAACAAAATGGAATCTACACTATTATAAATATCTTCTATTTCAACAAAAGCCATTTCTTCATTGTTTTTCGTAATAATCTGTTTTACTCTAGAAATAACCCCAACAAATTTAACATCCTTTTCATCATTATCTATAACGTCGGAAACTAAATAATGATTTTCTTTTTTAATTTCTTCCTCATACATATGAATAATGTGATATTCAAAATTAATGCCTAATAATTCTTTTTCTTTATCATGTAGAAATTCATAATTATACTCATCATACTCAATATAACTAAATTTTACGTTCTGATAATTAAAGTCTACAAAATTAATTATTTTAGGTAAGTTTTCAATCATTGTTCTCTTGTTAATTGCAAACTCATCGAACACACCAGCATAAATCATAGATTCAATCACATTGATATTGATATCTCCTTTTCTTGAGACAAAATCGAAAAGGTTCTCTATTTCTTTTTCTTGCTGAATAGCAACCACTTTCTCTGCAGCAATTGGGCCAATACCTTTAATTCCTTTAATAGGGAATCTCAAATCATTTTGTTCCGCAAGATAACTTACCCCTGAATTATTTATTCTCGGAGGTAAAACCTTAATTCCCATATTATTACATTCCATAATATAGCGTTTTGTTCCAACTACAGATCCAATTTGAGAATCTAGCAAAATAGACATAAAATACTTCCCATAGTTTGCTTTTAAATATGCCATCCAATATGCAACTAACCCATAAGCTACTGCGTGACTCTTATTGAATCCATAATTTGCAAACTTTACTATATAATCATAAATTGCTTCAGCAACTTTCTCTGAGTAACCAT
>CAZUQS010000221.1:0-2590 GCA_964622615.1 uncultured Candidatus Izemoplasmatales bacterium
TGAAGCCACCGTGTACTGATTCACTCAACCAGAATGTATTTCTATTTACTCTAGCTACTTTTTTTCTAGCTAATTTCCAAAAATCAATTGGTACAAATGATGCTACGTCACATCGATATGCATCAATACCCATTTTAGAATATTCAACCAAGATATCCGATAATTCCTCCCATAGTCCTTTGTCTGCAGTAAAATCAAAATCAGTAACATCAGACCAATCGGCCACTTTACTTACAAACTCCCCAGATTCATTTTTTAAAAAATACTCCGGATGTTCCTGTAACAAAACAGAATCCTTTGAAGTGTGATTAAACACAACATCCATCATAATTTTCATCTTTCTTTTGTGTATTTCCCCAATCAACTCTTTAAAATCACTTAATGTTCCTAACTCTTCACAGATAGAACGATAATCCCTTATTGAGTATGGGCACCCTAGAGACCCTTTTTTTCCCAAAACACCAATGGTATGAATTGGTAAGAGATAGATTACATCCGCTCCTAATTCTTTTATACGATCTAATTCTTCTTTTACAGCTTTAAAATTACCTGCTTTTGAAAAATTGCGAACATAAATCTGATATATCACTAAGTTTCTTAATTTTATATTTGTACGTTTCATAACTCCTCCTATACAGTGCTTCACTGATGATAAGTTTACACTAAAAACAAGAAAATGTAAATGGAGAAACTACAAAACAGATAAAGCACCTACGGTAAATGTAGGTGCTTTGCTTTTTTTATTCAACTTTGCTTTTCTTCTTCTTTTTTCTTGTATAAAACTTCCTACCACCCCAAGCTACGACTCTTGATAATGGACCCTCCAAGTGCTTTCGAACATGCTTAAACTCTTGTCGAATTTGAATTTTTTGAGGACATTTAGTTTCACAAGCACCACAATCAATACATACGGATGTAAAGTGCGATTTTCCATCTTTTGTTCGAATACCAGCATGTTGAACATGATTCAACCAAGCAGATGTTTTGGAAAACATATGATAATCATTCAAGTTTTTAAACGCAGAAGGAATGTTTATTTCCGCAGGACAAGGCATACAATATCCACACCCTGTACAATTCACTTGCAATAAAGAATCATAAATGGTTTTCACCTCATCTATTATCCTTAAATCCACTTTTGTTAAACTATTCGGTAATGTTTCAGAAGCGACCCTAATGTTTTCTAGAATATGTTCCTCATTATTCATACCAGATAGAAGCAATGTAACCATAGGATTATTCCATATCCATCTTAAAGCCCATTCTGCAGGTGTGCGTTTAACCTCTTGCTTATTATATAAATCTACAACTCTCTTAGGTGCTTTAGATGTCAGTGCTCCACCCCGTAATGGTTCCATAACAATAATACCCATTCCTTTTTTGTAAGCATACTCAATCCCCTCAATACCCGCTTGATAATTTTGATCTATGATATTGTATTGAACTTGAGCAAATTCCCAATCATATTCATCCACAATTTTAATAAAATCTTCTAATTCTGCATGAAAAGAGAACCCCAAATGTTTTACTTTCCCTTCCTTCTTAATCTTATCCATAAATTCTATAATACCAAAATCAACCATTCTTCTCCAAGTCTCATAATTTAATGCGTGCATTAAATAATAGTCTATATATTCCACTTGAAGTTTTTTAAGTTGTTTTTCAAAATACTCTTCAATTTGTTCTTTTTTCTTAACGAAAAAACATGGTAATTTGCTAGCTACTTTCACTTTTTCTCTGTATCCATCTTTCAGTACAACTTCTCCCAAAAATGATTCTGAAGCCCCCATATGGTATGGATAAGCAGTGTCAATATAGTTTACTCCGTTGTCGATAGCTAGTCGAATTTGAGTTTTTGCTAAATCTTTGTTAATAATGCTAGAATGTGGTCCACCCGCCTTAGTAGGTAATCTCATACACCCATAACCGAGAACAGAAAGTTTTTCATCGGAATTTGGCATTGTTCTATATTGCATACTATCCTCCTTGTAAAAATAAATGATAATATAATCTTACCATTTATTAGATAGGATGTAAATATCGGAAGATTTTTTATAATAAAAACGGAAGACTAATCTTCCGTTTTAATTTTTATCATCAATAATTCAAGCTTTTTTGCAGTATCATCCGATATAGAATGTTCAATTCCACAAGCTTCTGAATTAGCAGTTGAAGGAGTAACATCAAGTATTTCTATCAAAAACTTTCTCAACAATTTATGTTTCCAAAGAACTTTGCTTGAAATCTCTTTACCTGATGCTGTTAATGAAATATCTCCATATAGTTCCTTTTCAACTAATCCCTCTTCAATCAAAGTATTAATTGCTTTATTCACACTTGCTCTTGATACGTTTAAGTGTTTTGCTAAATCAATTGATTTCACATTTTCTCCACCAAATAAACAGATGGTTTCTAAATAATTTTCTAGGGATTCAGAATACTTTTTATTCTCCTTTTTTGTTTCCTTTGTCATCATCAGAAATTTCCTCCTTATATTTGATGAATTTTGTCAAATCACACGCAGAAGTTTTTTTGCATGAATCGCAACTTCCACACATTCTTCCTTTTTGCTTAAAAAATTTATACGTCA
>CAZUQS010000222.1:0-2586 GCA_964622615.1 uncultured Candidatus Izemoplasmatales bacterium
TGACGTTCATTGCATGATAGGTCTTCCCCTATGCAACCCATGTCAATAGCAATTAACTCATCAACTTGAGGGATATTTGATGCACCATGCCCTACCTCTTCATAAGTAGAGATGATAATTTTTAGTGTTACTTTTGGTGTAATCGAATTGTCTCTTAGATATTTTAACAAACCAAATATAATGGATACAGATATTTTATCATCTAAAAAACGACTTTTAATAAATCCAGACTTTGTAATGATCGTCTTAGGATCAAAGAAAATATAATCCCCAGGAGCAATTCCAAGTTTTATTACATCCTCCTTGGAAGAAACCACTTCATCAATACGAACAAACATATTTTCTGGGTTTCTCAAGATAGTATTTGCATCCTTATATACGTGGACTGCAGGGCTATTGGATAAGAATGTTCCTGTAACAACGGATCCTTCTCGGGTTTTAATCTGACAGTATTCTCCATCCATTGTCGGCCATATAGGGCCACCAATGGTAGTGAATTTAATGTTCCCATCAGAAGTAATAGAGCGAACCATTGCCCCGAGCGTATCAACGTGACCACTTAGTCCAAGTATCTTTTTCGTTGACCCGGGAACTTCAATGATTAGATTTCCCTTCTTTGTTTCTTCTGTAGAGTAACCTAAATCTATTGCTATTTTGTTAATATAAGCAATTACATCTCTAGTGTACCCACTTGGAGATGGTATGTTCAGAATTGATTTTGCAAAATCTATTATGTAATTAGTATATTTTTTCATTTTATCACCAAAAACATTATAACATATCTTTAATTTTTACAAATGGTAATATCGCTTTTATTTATTTTTTTTTATGTTAAAATATTAGAGAAGGATGTGATTATATGGTTATTGTGTTTGGCGGTGCTTTCAATCCTCCGACGGTGGCACATCGCGAGATTTACTATCATATCAAGAAATCTGTTGATTTTAGTAGATTCATTTACTTGCCTGTTTCTAATCTCTATACGAAGTCATCATTGATTTCTAATTTCCACCGTTTAAAAATGCTGCAATTGATGGTAAAAGACATCGACAATGCAATCATATCAGAACTGGAGTTGAATGATTCTGATTTCTTAGGAACCTATCACAGTTTACTCAGAATACAAGAATTATACAATGAAGAAGTAGCTTTTGTGATCGGTGCTGATAACCTTGAAAACATCCATAATTGGTTGAACGCTTCACAACTTTTGAGTGAGTTCAAATTTATTATAATAAACAGAAATAAATTTGATATTCCAAAATACCTAAAAAGTGATAAAATATTAAGTGACTATGTAGATAATTTCTACGTAATCCCTGATTTTAATATGAATATTTCATCCACTGCATTTCGAGAAACATTTGATCCAAGTTATGTTCACGAGGCAGTCTATGATTATATTATGTTACATGAATTATACTGAGGTGTTTATATGAACAGTGGCTTTTTAAAAATTTCCTTAATCACTCCGAAACTTGAAGTGGGGAATCCAAAATTTAATATTGGTGAAATGATTCATGCTTTAGAGGGTAATGCTAGTTCGATAGCTGTATTTCCGGAGTTAGGGATATCTGGCTATTCTTGCGGTGACATTTTCTTTCAAAAAAGCATTTTTGATGAAACCTTAGATGCATTAAAGGTTTTCTTAACAAAAAATTCTTTTCAAGGAGTTTCCATTGTTGGAGCACCTTTGATTGTAGAAGAAATGGTGCTAAACTGTGCAATTGTGATTCAAAACGATAAGATACTAGGCGTAGTACCAAAATTCTATTTACCGAATACGAAGGAATATTACGAAAAACGTTGGTTTAAAAGCGGATTTGATGTAGTGGATCATATTACTCAGATTAAACTACTAAACCAAGTTGTACCATTTGGTAATCTAATTTTTGTGCATGAAGACATTAAATTTGGTATTGAAGTATGTGAAGATATGTGGGCTACGATTACTCCAGGAAACCTGTTGAGTGTGAATGGTGCAAACATTATTTTTAATATATCAGCTTCCAATGAAACGCTTGGAAAAGATATCATTCGCAGGAATGCAGTATTAGAACATGCACGCAAGAACTGTGGTGTATATGTGTATTGTTCTGCAGGAGCCACAGAATCAAGTTCAGAAACTGTTTTCTCAGGTCATAATATTGTTGGAAACAATGCAAGACTTTTAAAAGAAACCAATCTATTTAATCTCGAAACTGAAATTATCTATGTCGATTTGGATATGGATCGTTTGGCTCATGAACGAAGAACCAATTCTTCTTTCAGAGACTCGATATTGAAGTATCGTTTGAAATATCAAGATATACCATTTTTTATCCAACCAACAGATGATTATCAATTTGAACATGAGATAGATAAGACTCCTTATGTTCCAAAAGTAAATGAGTTAAGTAATTTTAAGAAGATATCAGCAATTCAAGAGTTTGGTCTAGCCAAACGATTGAGTCATTTAAATATGAAGTCTTTAGTTTTAGGTGTTTCTGGAGGATTGGATTCTTCATTGGCATTATTGGTCGCTTGTCTAGCTTTTGATCATTTAGGATTGGATAGAAGCGGTATCCGTGCATATACTATGCCTGG
>CAZUQS010000223.1:0-2579 GCA_964622615.1 uncultured Candidatus Izemoplasmatales bacterium
TAGGTCTTGAACACTTTCTACTGGGAATTATCAGGGAAGGTGAAGGCATGGCTATACAGATCATGCACTACTTTAGTATAGATATGAAGGAATTAAAGAAGTCTATTGAAATTTCTGTCGCTAATACTGATAGAGCAGCAAAAAATATAGAAAATATCCCACTAATAAAGCAAGCTGAAAGGGTTTTGAAGATTACTTACCTAGAAGCTAAACTTTTCAATAGCGATCTGATAGGTACAGAACACCTACTGCTATCTATTTTAAAGGATAACAACAATATAGTAACAAAAACGCTAAACAATTACGGGGTTGATTATGATAGTGTAAAGGATGAAATAAAAGCCCTGATATCAAAAGATGATAAGGAAGACGCATTTGAAACCTTAAATGAACTTCAGGATGATGCAGCTGATGAGGAACCAGGAAAAGGCAGAGGTTATACTGGAAACGTCAAGAAATCAGGTGATTCAAAATCTAAAACACCAGTGCTTGATAATTTTGGCCGGGATATGACCAAACTTGCCGAAGAGGATAAATTGGATCCTATCGTTGGAAGAGAGAAAGAACTTGAACGCATAGCTCAGATATTAAGCAGAAGGAAGAAGAATAATCCTATTCTCATTGGTGAGCCTGGTGTTGGTAAATCTGCAATAGCTGAAGGTCTGGCTGAAAGAATAGTTGAAAGAAAAGTAAGCCGGGCATTATTTAATAAGAGAATTGTTACATTGGATCTTGCTTCTATAGTTGCAGGAACTAAATATCGCGGACAATTTGAAGAAAGGATGAAAGCAGTTCTCAACGAACTTGAGAAAAATCCTGATATCATTTTATTTATCGATGAGATACATACTATTGTAGGAGCTGGAAATGCATCAGGTTCACTTGATGCTTCTAATATGTTCAAACCTGCTCTTGCCCGTGGTGATATACAATGTATCGGTGCCACTACCCTTGATGAATATCGTCAGTATATAGAAAAAGATGGAGCCCTCGAAAGAAGATTCCAGAAAATACTTGTAGATCCAACAACTTCTGATGAGACTATCGAAATCCTGAATAATATCAAAGAAAAATATGAGGATCATCATCTTGTTAAATATACCGATGATGCCATTAAAGCCTGTGTTACTCTTACAAACAGGTATATATCAGACAGGTTTCTTCCAGACAAGGCGATAGATGCGCTGGATGAAGCGGGTGCACGTGTTCATATTACGAACATTCACGTTCCATCAGAAGTAATAGAAGTAGAAGGCAAAATTGAACTTACCAAGAAAAATAAAACACAGGCAATAAATAGCCAGAAGTTTGAAGAAGCTGCTGAGTACAGAGATCTGGAGAGAAAGCTTCAAAATGATCTTTCAGAAGCAAAAATACGCTGGGAAGAGGAGGCAAAAATTAACAGGGAAGAAGTAGCTGAAGATAATGTCGCAGAAGTTGTAGCAATGATGACAGGAATCCCTGTTCAACGTATTGCACAGAATGAGGGTGAACGGCTCATCAATATGGAGAAAGAGATCGAGGGTTCTGTTATTGGTCAGGAGGATGCAATTAAGAAGGTAGTGAAAGCGATTAGAAGAAATCGTGCTGGATTAAAAGACCCCCAAAAACCTATCGGCTCATTTATCTTCCTTGGACCTACCGGTGTTGGAAAGACTCATCTTGCGAAAGTACTCTCAAGATATTTGTTCGATACTGAAGATGCGCTGGTAAGAATAGATATGAGTGAGTATATGGAGAAATTCGCAGTATCAAGACTGGTGGGAGCGCCTCCAGGATATGTGGGATATGAAGAAGGTGGACAGCTTACTGAGAAAGTTAGAAGAAAGCCCTACTCTATCGTATTACTGGATGAGATTGAAAAGGCACATCCTGATGTATTTCACCTTTTATTACAGGTTCTGGATGATGGTGTGTTAACCGACAGCCTCGGAAGAAGAGTTGACTTTAAGAATACTATTATAATAATGACATCCAATATTGGATCTCGTCAGATTAAGGATTTCGGACAGGGTGTTGGATTTAGCACAGGTGCTAAAGAATCTACTAAATCAACCTATGCAAAAGGTGTTATTGAAAATGCACTAAAAAAAGCATTCGCACCCGAATTTTTAAACAGAGTTGATGATGTGGTTGTATTTGAACACCTTGAAAAAGATAGCATCTACAAAATCATCGATATTGAATTACAGCATCTTTATGATCGCATTCACGGTTTAGGTTATAGTATAAAGGTTAGTAAAAAAGCTAAGAACTATATTGTTGAAAAAGGATGGGATTCTCAATTTGGTGCCAGGCCATTGAAAAGAGCTATTCAAAAATATATTGAAGATATCCTCGCTGAAGAGATGATGAAAACCAAGATAGTAATTGGTGATATTATCAATATAGATTACGCTGAGAAAAAGGATCAAATTACTATAGCGATCACAAAACCTAAAGTGAAAGATTCTTCAGAGAAGAAATAAATTATCACAATTTTTCCTTTAAGTCATTAACGGACTCTTTTTTTCTGGTTTTAATTGATGACTTGAAATTGTTATTATACTTCTCAAGGGAGGATAGAATATTTTCATCTT
>CAZUQS010000224.1:0-2562 GCA_964622615.1 uncultured Candidatus Izemoplasmatales bacterium
ATCCCGGCTGAGTTAATAGACTATGAATTGGCGTTAATTGCTGTAAACGAAGATAAATACGCTCTTAAAAATGGGGCTAGTTTGGCTGTTGATTTATCGAAATATATAATTATTTACAGTGATGCCGACTCAGCGACCTCTGCAAACGAAGGACTTTTGATTCAACATGCAGAAGATATACTTAATGGAAATAGAGCCTTATTAGAATTTGGACAAATCCCAACTTTTGATTTACTAGAAATTCTTCAAGAAATATAGTCGAAAACGGAATTTGTATGGTTTTTAAATACTCACAGAATTTACATATTTGTGTCATAATATCTTCACGTTGGGGAAATATAATAGGTATGTAGTTAGATAAGTTTTTTCTACATTCCCCTTAATATTTTAAATATGAAATATAAAAAATGCACTTCAAAAAAGTGCTTTTTTATTTGGTTTAATTCCAATAGAAAGACTTTTTAGGGGTGCATAATTAGATAGTTAGTCATAATCATTGTATTTTTAAATATCAATATTGTATAATGATATAGAGGTGATATTGTGAACAACGTTTCAAACTATAAAATGGAGTTAGTCCGTAGACAACATCTTGAAAATGAATACTATTGTTTTGATTTTAAAAAACCAGATGATTTTGTCTTTGAAGAAGGACAGTTTTGTCTGTTTGAAATTATCCATAAAGTTATTGAAGGGCGCGCAGTTCGTGCATTCAGTATTGCTTCAACAAATGATGAATCTGTCATTCGAATAGCGACTAGAATTGTCGATACATGTAGCGCATTCAAAGAAGAATTAAGAACGATGCCAATTGGAGAAGCAGTTTCAGTGACCAAACCAAAAGGAAAATTTGTTTTAGATGAACAACACGATGGGGTTTTTATTGCAGGTGGAATTGGTATCACACCAATTCGAAGTATGCTGCTATCAAAAGAACGAAACAGTCTTGATAGACATGATGTTTTAATCTATTCTGAACTTGAAGAATGTTATCCATTCAATGATGAGTTGAAGAATTTATCAAATCTCGAAATACATTACGCAGCTGATATTGCACCAACCCAAAAATTAATCATTGATAATGCTAAAAAACATCAAAATACTGTTGTTTATTATGCTTCAGGGAGTCCAGGATTTGTTAATGGAATCAGTGGATTGCTGAAAGAAAATGGAGTTGCTCAAGATCATATTCGTTATGATGTGTTTACAGGTTATTAAGCAAATTATAGAATCAACTGACACGTTCTATTTCCAAAATAGAAGGTGTTTTTTTTCGCTGGAAAACCAGACAAAATATTTATAAAATCTTAAAAAATGGTATACTATAAATACGAGGAAATGAAATGAAACGAGACAATCGATTAAAATGGTATAAATTAGATAACGCAGCGAAAATCTATCCGATTCTAACATCAGAAAGATTTACGTATGTTTTCCGGGTATCTGCTACACTGTATAAACCTGTGAACGCAGACGTTTTATACCAAGCCATTTTAGATTCTAAAAAAAGATTTCCATCCTTTTTTGTGAGAATAAGAAGAGGATTTTTTTGGTATTATTTTGAAGAAAATATCTTGCCTCCAATATTGGATCAGGAATCTCCTTTTGTTTGTAAAAAAATCATGGAACATTTCAATAATCACTATTGGTTTCAATTTCTGTATTTCAATAACCGAATATCTTTAGAAATCAATCATTCATTAACGGATGGTGGCGGAGCTATTCAGTTCTTAAATGCTGTTATATACCACTACTTAGAGTTAATGGGTGAAACATTATCTCCTGAAGGCCTTATAATGCAATTAAAAGAACCAGTAGATCCTTTCGAATTAGAAGATGGATATGAAAGGCATTTTTCTGGTGGAGGATTAAATCCCCCTCAAGTACCAAAAGCATATTTTTATACGCCAAAGATGTTCCGGAAATATGGTAGTGGGGTTATCAATTCTTTTTTAGAATCGAATCAATTTATAGATTTAGTCAAAGCATCTAAATCAAGTATGACAGAATATATTGTAGCGTTATTGATTTACTCAGTAATTATCAATGGTGACAAGAAGAAAATGCGAAAATATCCTGTGAACATCTGTGTTCCTGTCAATTTAAGGAAAGTCTATAATTCTAAAACATTGAGCAACTTCTCACTCTATTTTCATGTCAGTTATAAGATGAAATCAGAAGATCCAGATTTCGATGATATTTTAAATAAAGTAAAACACGACTTTATTGAGGAAAACACTTTAGAAAAAATACAAAGTAAATTGGACACAGTTTGTACTATCCAAAAGAAAATATTCATAAGGTTGATACCACTACCAATCAAATATTTTTTATTTAAAATAGGGTATCAAGCATTTGGTCGTAAACCAACAACGATAACAATATCTAATTTTGGAATTGTGAAAGTGCCAAAATCTATGGAAAAACACATCGAATCCTTTTCATTTTACATGGGTTCAGGTTTGAAGCATGCGATCGCGATTAACTCCTTTAAAGGAAATACTTCTATCGTATTTTCAAGGTCCATAATTAATACGAATTTGGAAGAAACATTTTTTAAAT
>CAZUQS010000225.1:0-2554 GCA_964622615.1 uncultured Candidatus Izemoplasmatales bacterium
AAAAGGTAAAAATCCCTTTATTCAAAAACCAAAAACTGACTGTAACGTGTCCAAGATGTCGGACTGTCTTTAAATTTAATTGTCGTAGACACAGAATAGCAAAACATATTATTGCTGGATGCCTTATTTTACTTGCTTTAATTTTAACAGTCGCTGATATAGCATTACCATTCCTGATGATTAAAAATTCCTGTGGTATTGCGGCTCAAAAACAACAGTCTTATGTAAAAGATATTCAAGAAATGCAGGACAGTTATGCTGTAGAATTAGTGGGTCTTGAGAAAAAATATGATGATAAAATTGCGAGTATGAATATTGATAAATTAAGCCAACGAGCGACTTTAAACTATAGTTTTATTTGGACAGAAAGATCAAACTATAATAGTAGATATGCGATAACCTTACGAGAAAAAGCCCAGTTAAAAATGGTGTCTCTTTCAAAAGAAAAAAACAGAAGCATTGAAGAAATAGTCGAGAAGATTGCTCTAGAAGCTGCGCCGAGCAATTCAGAAATAAGGGCATATACTACAGTGACAGGAGTTAATCTTGATGTTAATTTTGACATGTCAGAAGTAACGACAGGTGAAAAAGGGGCAAAAACTAAGCATGGTACAATTGATTCTCTTAAAAAGGAAACAATTCGTCTGATTTCTAAGGTGACTACAGATCTTTATGTGTTTTGTAAGGATCTTGAATTGGATAATATCGCTATTGGTTGTAAACATTTTGTGACTATTGATTATCAAGATGACTCATCTTTTGATGACAATATTATAATCTATAAGATTAGTTTAGATAGAGAAGATATAAAAAGCTTAGAGTATAATCCTTTCCTGAATAAATATGCAATTACGAAATATTTTACAATCGAGAAAGATGGTTTTCCCAGTTTATATCTTAAGGACATATCATGAAGACAAGATTGCATATCTACATCTATGGCTTGATAGGATTGCTAATTGTTGAAGTGTTAATATTGCAATTTATCAATGAGAATAAGTTAATCCAGATTAGAAAAGACCACGATTCTGCCGCGCGGCTTATAAGTTTTAATCACGAGAAGAGAAAAAAGACGCTAAACGATGGCTATGAAAGGAATCGTTACTTAGCAAGTGGTAAAACTGTATATGAACGAATACGCAATATTCAAAACCAAAGTATTATTGATATGATCAATGGACTTGCATGCGAATCGTTTCCTGCTGAATGGCGATGCGAAACGAAGGTGGAAGAATTTACTAATTTTATCTTATTAGTGCAAAATGAAAATTACAACGACGACAACACTGTTAAAGAGGTTGCAAAATACTTAGTACCAGTTGTAATATATACAAAACCATATTTAAACAATATTGCCGTGTTTGATAAGAAGCATAGGTGTGTTATGTTTTTTGACCAAAGTGCTGTTAGCGAATTGAGGAGTACAAAAGAATTAACTAAGGAGTCTATAAATGACGTTCTTAATAAAGGGCAAGTGTTTACTCGGTACAATTCTATAAAGATTAAATATGAGGATATCAACGGACATATGTTTACACCAGCTGTAATTGGTGGAAACTGTGAAATTATGATGATGTTAGATACGGGTGCTTCAACGACCGTAATATCATCTGAGGTTGCAGGGAAAACGTCATATGGAAAAGAAGATTTAAACAAAGTTGAACAAAGGGTATTTTCAACTGCGGCTGGAACAATGAATTGTCCGATAGTGAAAAGAAAGGTATCAGTAGGCAGCATAGATGTTTTTCAGTCTGTAGCTGTAAATTTTAAAGACGAAACAAACCTTTTAGGCGTGGATTTTTTTGATGAATATCACTATATAATAGTTAGTGAGTCGAAGTGTATTTACGTATGGAGCAAGTAGGTAGAGTAGAACAAAGATATAAGCCAAGATTAAATGAAACAATAAGGGCAATAAGGAGTACAGACGCTTTGAAAGTTGAGCACCACACTGTCACTAATTTGAACAGGACAGTGTCTCTTAGGCGTGCACGTTGTATGTCTTAAAAAAGGTACAGTGTACCGAACGAAAACCAAAACGTTTTTAATTATTGATTATATTTAGTATATGAAGTGGGGGGGGGCATCGTGAATATTGTAGAAGAACGTCTTAAAAAATGGAAAAACAAGCTTATTGATTTATCTAAGCGTAATAGGCTACTTAACTTTCGTCCTACCAAAGTAACAACCATACGCATAGTAGATGAAATCCCATCTGAGATATTCCTGACGATTGTAGTAGAAAATACATCAATGGAATTTTTGCCAATACCTCAGAATAAAGAAGAAGATGAAAGCTCTGGCAGTGAAGATAGTGATATAGATTTAGGAACGCGTAGTTTTAGGGCTTACGAAAGGAGTGATCTTAAGGAGAAGCACAAAGATAAGTATCTTCAGACGGCACTACCTAAGGAAAAACTCTACAAAAATCTTTTTAGGGTATATTCAAAGGCGTCATCTGTAATGGAAGAGCAGGGGTATAACGTATTGTTTCTAGCCTTAGGCTGTTTAGAATGGTATGAATCAGAAAGTTCTGAAGAGAAGCTAACATCTC
>CAZUQS010000226.1:0-2543 GCA_964622615.1 uncultured Candidatus Izemoplasmatales bacterium
CATTTCTTATTATCAGCCCAATTATTGAAAGGACAATAATTAATATCAGGATTTTCAAAGCTTTCATTACTATAACCTCCTTTACTTAATAGGTATTCTTGAATAAACGACTATTTTCGATTGAGTATGTCTATCCCACAAAATCAATTCTCCGTTAGGGGCAACTACATAGGTTTTTCCAACAAATAAAAACATTTTATCCTCTTCAGAAAAATTATTATGGCAATACCCTGAGTCACAAGCACTATGTGTGTGAACTGTACCAACAACCCAGTTAGCAAACATACAAAAGAATAAGGGCCAAACGTTATTGTCGTAGCCTTTCACAATATCTCCAAAATAATAGACAATCCTTCCGGAAACCTCCTTTGGAATAATTGTTGCTCCATATTCTATATTTTCTTGAATTGATGTTGGGTTATAGTAAACACCAAATGCAATTGCTGCATCTTGAATTGACCCATAGTACATTTTTCCACCATAATAATAGACTGAATTCCAGTTTATGTGTGTGAAAGTATTAACTTCTGCCCAATAGTCCTTCGGTTCGATGTCTCCATATCCCCCACCTCCTCCTAGCATCTGAGTATAGCCACTTGGATCTATAAATGTTATCGGATTATTCTCAGTATAAGTGTACATATTGTGACTTAATACATCACCAACATCGCCAATTAATCCATCTGCATTTATAAACCTACCAGTCTCAGGATTATAATAACGACTATTAAGATAATACAAACCAGTTTCCCAGTCAAAGCGATAACTCCTATATCTATATGGGTTAAGTGTTCCGGCACTAGTGCCTGAGTTATCTACCATATTTAATTGATTTCCCCAGGAATCATAAAAATATGTTACAACTAAGTCTCCCGATTCATCATATAACCCAATCACATCATTAAACCGGTTTAATTTATAAAAATACTCATTTCCATCAATGTTAACACTAATAAGTGTTCCATTAATCTCATACGTGTAATATAACGTGTGTCCCGGAATTGATTCAACTAGAACATTATTTCCATCAAGTTCATATAAATAATCACCGCTATTAATATGTTTTCCTATTCGATAACCAGCATCGTTATATTCATAAGTAACGTTAAATCCGTCCCACATATCACTATATTCATAACTTACAAGTTCTCTGCCTTCCCAAGTATAATAAATAGAAGCTCCCGCAACAGAATCAATCATTGAAGAAACATTTCCGGAATCATCATATGAATAAGTATATCCGTTAGCTGATGTGAGTTGATCATCCCAACTGTACGTATAAGTATAAGCATTTACTGTGTTTGGTGTCAAGCCTGAAAGCGAAATTGCTTCAGTATAACTGTAAGTTTTCTCATAAGTTCTATTTCCATGGCCATCATAAATATACTCATTTGTGTATCCAGCTGGATTAGTATCGCAATCAGAAGTGCATACATTCTCACGAATTAGTTGATTTAGTTCATCATAGTAGAACATCTTTTTTGTTAGAATTTCTTGAGTATACCCATATGGAGTCGACAGTATATATCGTTCACTTTCTTCAAGAATATTTCCAATATCATCAAATTCATATTCATAAAAATAATACTTAGTATACATGTATCCAGAATTTTGATAATATATTTGGTTAACTCTTGTTGAAATTCCATCATCACCTGCATCAACAATAATATCGTCATTATCATAATTAATGTATTTTTTATAAATATATGCTCCATTGTTTTCAAGGAATATACTTTCAAGACGGTTTAGTTGATCTGAATCGTAGTTATATATTTTTTCTATTTCATTAGTTGAAGAAATAAAATAGGTTGTGCTAACATATTTTTGTAAACTTTCGCTAAATTCATAGTTTACCATTCTTTCATTACCATCTATCGAATAATAATATGCGCTCATTTGACCATATTCGTCGTACATATACTCTCTATAATTTCCATCTTCATCAATGATCCTTGATATTTTGCCTATAGAATTGTAAGTATAACTATATGTTTTCGAGTTTGAAATATCTTCAAAATATATAAGTCTTCCAATTGCATCATAATCATATTTGAAGCGAAGTGCTTCTGTTGAAGTTGGAGTATCCTTATACCAGATTTCAATCAACAAATCCTCATCATTATACTCAAAGATATAAGTGTTTCCATTAGCCAATTTCTCTGATGATACAAGGTTTGTATAATAGGTAACTTGACCCACAATCTTGGTTTCATATTCTTTTGTTGATAATGCAACCCCATCAACTTTGATTTCTTTAACAACGCCAATATTAGTTGAGTCGTCATAGACAATTTCATATATTAGTCCATCAACTTCAATTTTCCACAATCTGTCATCGCTATCATAAGTATATTCAGCCTCTCCCAAATGGTTATTAATATATGTAGATGTCAACATTCCACTTCTATCATAGTTAAAATACTGAGTATTACCACTTGGTAAACCTAGACTTTCTAGCAAAGTATTCTGACTGTTTATATTATATGATGTACTATTACCATATGGATCAGTAAGAGCTGTCACAAATTGATTTTCATTCA
>CAZUQS010000227.1:0-2542 GCA_964622615.1 uncultured Candidatus Izemoplasmatales bacterium
AATCTGGGACAGCAAAGACCAAGAAACACAGCAAAGAAAGATTTTAGATGATTTGAATAAATGTTTTAATAATAATGATCTTAAAATCTCTAGTGATAAAATTGAAAGAATCATCTATTGTCATAATAGAAAATTGAATTCTGAGGGAATTGAAGAAATTAATAATTATTGTCATAAAAACAATACTAATATTGATATTTTTGATATTGACCAATTATCTTTTAATTTTGCTCATATCTATCCAGACTTAGCTGAAGAATATTTGCATATTCCTTGGGAATCTGGTGAAATATGGGATATTGAGACTTTCATAAAACAATCATCCTTACTCCCTCTAAATAACCAATTTTTCTTTAGAGAAGATATGATCAATAATATCTGTTCAATATTATCGAGAGATGAAATTGTAATAATTAAAGGAAAGCAGGGAGTTGGAAAAACCAGAATCGCTATTGAAGCTTTTAAGGAATTCAGACGTCAAAATGAAATGTACGAAATATTTTGCATCGATAACAAATCTTCATCACTAAGAGAGAATATATTTAAAATAAAAGCTTATTATAATAACCTTTTATTACTTATTGATGATGCTAATAGAATAGATAATCTGGATATCATTCTATCAACGTTTTTGCGAAATCATTCTGAAAAAACTATAAAAATAATTTTAACAGTCAGAGATTATGCTCTAACAACAGTAGAAGAAATTCTTTTTTCTCGTTTCAATTACAAGATTATTCAAATTGATTCTTTCAAGCGTAATGAATTACAGAAGATACTTGAAAGTGACAGTGTGGGAAACCTTAATTCACTGGCCATTGAAGCTATATTAAATGTTTCAAATGGGAATATCAGAATAGCAATAATGGCTGCTCAATTATTATTAAAAACTAATGATGTTACAAGTATTAATCAAATACCAAAAATATATGATAACTTTTTTGCTGATTTGCTTACTGTGATTAAGTTGAAAAATAGCAAATCTTTAAAACAAACTTTAGCAGTAATTTCTTACTTTCATAAAATTGACGGGGATGCCGCGTACTCACAGGATATTATTAACAGATTAGGTTTAAATGAATCGGATTTTTGGGAAAATATATATATTTTAAATCAACATGAGGTAATTGATCTTTACCCAAACAAAAGATTATGTGCTATTTCTGACCAACTTTTAGCTTCATACTTTTTTTTCAAATATGTCGTTGAAGAACAAGTTATTGATTTCCAACTGTTTTTAGAGAATCTCTTTTTTTTTAGATATGGCCCACAGATAATGCAAGAGGCTCTTTTATCCGCAACGCAAACTTTTGGTACGGAACGGATCCGAAATATTTTATACAATAAAATATCAACGTTCTGGGATGACGAAAATGAAAAGTTTTCACTTGATAAGAAGCTTAAACTTTCTTCTATTTTTTCTTTTATTATTCCAAATAGAATTTTTACATTTCTAACTGAATATATTGAGTCATTAGATCAAATAATTGCCGTAATTGATTTTTCTGGAAACATGCATGGTATAACTGAACAAATATATACCATACTTAGATCATTTACAGGACTAGAAAGAGAACACCAAAGGTCTTCATTAATTTTAGGATGTTTGTATTTTGTAAAGAGGCATGATTTAGCACATGAATTTGCAGAATTCTTAAAGTCTGGATTTGGATTTGGACATGTTGAATCTCAATATAATACTGAAAAACAATTCATGCTTTTTGATACATTAATAGAACAAGTTAAGAATTATCCAATACTTGAAAATATAATTTGTAATATAGCACCCCATTTTTTAAATATTTACCAAGAAGATAATTATTCTGAAAAATCAACAATTACAATAAGTCGATTCTTTTTGATATTTGACGATAATCTTAAAAAACTACATGAAACTTTATGGTCTTTTTTAATTAGCATTAATAAATGTTCATTTTTCCAAATTATTAAAGAGTACACTAGCTTGCTATCATACCCAATTAATGAAATGAATGATATTAAATCAGAATGTTTAAAGTATGATTTACAACATACTTCAATAGCTATTTCTAATTTCCAAAATGAATTGAACATAATTGATTTGGAAATAATATATAAGTATGTCTTATTACTTTCTGAATTACAAATTGAAAATAAATCTGTTGATTTACTAAAACAATATTTGGAAATGCCTATTTTTAAACAATTTACACTTATTTCAGACGATATTTATCGTAGACTACAAAGAAACGAGAAAAGGGATTATGAAACAGCAAATAAGCAACAAATTACTGACATAAGAGACTATCTTGAATTACTTGATGAGGAAGATAAAAATAATCTCTTATCAAATCTTTCTGAGATAAGAATTGCACATAAAAATGACTACTATGATACAAATCTAGGATTATCTGCTATCTTTTGCTATTTCCTTGAAAATAATTATAAAAATTTCATAACAATATTTACTCATAATCTTATTACTGAGAATTCATTATATTTAGATCCAAGAATGATACTTGAAGAGATATTCAAGCATACCTTTGATGAGATAAAGAGTTTT
>CAZUQS010000228.1:0-2527 GCA_964622615.1 uncultured Candidatus Izemoplasmatales bacterium
ATTTTTTTTGATAAAGCTTTGAATATCTCAATTGAGATTCTTTCTTTTGAAATATTATCTTTAACTAAATATGAATATTTCTTCAAAGCTTCTTTTGTTTTCTCTTCAAAAGTTCCACCAATAGAAGCTAAGAATCTACAAGCTCTTAATATTCTATTTGGATCTTCATATATTCTTGTTTCAGGATTACCAGTGAATCTTATAACCTTATTTTTTAAATCTTCTCTTCCATGAAAACTATCAATTACTTCTCCGGTGTATTGGCAAAGCGCCATTGAATTAATAGAAAAATCTCTTCTTGATAAATCCTCTTCGATTGAATTTACAATTGAAGTTTCTACATCTTTACTATTAAGACCATTGTATCTATCAGTTCTAAATGTAGCAACTTCAATTCCATCAATCAAAACAACTTTAAAAGATTTACCCACTTCTTTAGTTTTTTGATCTTTAAATATTTCAAGGACTTGATCTGGAGTTGCAGCAGTAACAATATCTTCATCTTTTGGATTGACTCCTCTTAAAAGATCTCTAACTGCTCCTCCAACTATATATGTGTCAAAACCACATTCACACAATTTACCAATTATTTCATCTGAATTCATAACTTACCTCATTTTAACTGGTTTCTATTCATCAATAATTGCTTATGGTGTTGCTCCAAACATTTTAAATCCTACTAAAAAATTAAAGATTCCAACCTAAGTGATTTTATTTTATTATCACCTAAGTTGGAATTGTATTATTGTTTTGGTAGATTTTCTCTAAAATCTGATAGTTCTTTTAAGCTTCCGACATTTATTTTGTTTTTACCACGGGATAGAAGTTTGTTGTTTAGTTCCATAATTTTATTTTCTAAACTTCTAATACGCAAAGATAGTAATCCATTATCTTCAACAAACATTTTTAACTCTTCATTCAATTCGGTTATTTTTTCGTTTCGTTTGATTATTCCATTTTCCAATTTCTTAATCAATGCAATAATCGAATAACCAATATCAGCAGAATCCAGATCATCATCTTCAACGTCAACTTCGACAACAACTGGTTGCAGGTTATCCATATAAATGGTCTGATTGTTTGTCGGATTCAGGAATGTAATAACAGGACTGCCACCGTGTGAAGATTCTTTATTAATTGTAACATTTATACTTTGTTTAGTAAAAGCACCTTTATCGTCTGTCGCGTTTGCTGTAATTGTATAAATGCCATAATCGTCGGGAGTCCAGCTTAGTTCTGTGGTGTCATCATAAGTTTGTCCGTCTACAATAAGCTGGTTTGATACGATAGTACCATCCGGATCGTAAATTGATGCTCTTATAACTATCGGTTCAAGAGAGTCCATTACAATTGTTTCACCATCAGTTGGATATGAAATACTAACTACTGGAGGTTTGTTAATAATCGTCCCTATAATTTCAATGTTGAAATCAATAAACATAGCTATTGAGTCTGCAGGTTTGCTGACAGTCATACCAATTTTTCTTGTGCCACCTGAAGGGATATTTTCCCAACTTTTGGATTTAATTTCTACAAGTGTACCTTGAGCTACATTTGTTTGTGAAATTATATCAAAATCCCAGTGGCCTGTTATATTATGTCCTTCCGGCAGGATAAAACTACCTCCCCAGGATTTTACTTCACCAGCTGTATTATTTTTAATAATAATTTCCGGGGAATATCCTGTACTCCAGGCTGCATAATTAATTGTCCATTCCAAGGGTGTATTATTTTTCTTTTTAATTTCAATAGAGATTGAATCTATTGTTGATTTACCTTTATCATCAATAACTTCAGTTAAAATTGTGTAAGTTTCATATTTGGATGGTGTCCAGGATGCTGTTGAACCGTTGCTGATAATTCTGTCATCTACCATAATAGAGGTTGATTCAACAGTGCCGTCAATGTCAGATGCTTTTACTTCAATTTCAATTGGTTTGAATGTATTCATTACAAATGTTTCGTTGTTCCCCGGAGAAACAAAAGATACTTTTGGTGGAATATTCGGATCGAGTATGGTGATATTGATTTGTTCTGTGCAGCTTTCGCCTTTATCATCAGCCGTAAAAGCTGTTATGGTGAAATTGCCATACTTGCTTGGAGTCCAGCTGAAATTGCTTTCACTGAATGTTTGGTTATCTACTTTTACTTCAGTATATGCAATTGTTCCATCAGGGTCATCTGCTGTAATTGTAATATTTACAGGTTCTAGATTTTCCATTACAAAAACATGGCCGTTGATAGGTTCTAAAATTTCAATTACAGGCGGTTTATTGTCCGGATCATATACATAGGTGGTAAAGATTCTGTGGACAGTGTCCAGTAATGGATTTTGAATGTCCGAGTAAGATGTTATACTTTTGCCTTCTTTACCTGAATAGGTTGTAGGTGTGTAATCCTCAGATATAACGGTGTCGCCGTTGGCATTCCAGATTATAACACCGGCGGCATTATTAGCTACAATATATTTAGATTTTTCTTCTATAGATCTTTCATTGTCATAGCTTAAGAAGTATTTACCCTTTGT
>CAZUQS010000229.1:0-2512 GCA_964622615.1 uncultured Candidatus Izemoplasmatales bacterium
AAATAATATTTAATTTCATAAATGTTATAATTTATATATAAAAAACATAATAAATATGCATTTATGCTTTGATGTTCAAATAAATGTGGTAAAATATACTAGTGAGGTGACTTATGGAATATATCAATGGTAAAGACTTGTATCAAATGTTTAATTATGGTACCGTCAATATTTTACAAAAAAGAAAAGCATTAAATGAAATCAATGTATTTCCTGTGCCAGATAGAGATACAGGAAATAATTTAGCATCTACAATGCAAGCAATCGCTCAAAAAGCGAAGCAAGATGATTCATTTCATACAGCATTAGAATCAATCAGTGAATCTGCATTGTTTGGTGCAAGAGGCAATAGTGGGGTTATTTTTGCACAATTTGTGAATGGACTTCGTTATGCGTCTACAGGTAAAGCACAAGTAACGATTCAAGAATTCGCAGATATGGTTGCTAGTAGTGTGGAATATACCTATCAATCACTTTCGGATCCAGTAGAAGGTACAATGCTTACTGTAATTAAGGATTGGGGAAACAGTTTGTTGAATGTTGTCAAGAAAAACTTTACAACGATAAAAGCTGTTTTTGAACAAGCATTTCTAATTGCGATGAGCAGTTTGGAATTTACCAAAGAACAACTAGCTGTTTTGAAACAACATGATGTTGTAGATAGCGGGGCGATGGGCTTTGTGTTGTTCTTACAGGGAATAAACAGTTATTATAACAATGACATCATTGAACAAATCGTATATGAAGAAATTGAAATTGAACATACGCATAAACATGATGAGAACGTGTTGTTTCAATATTGCACAGAAGGATTGGTTCAAGGCATTGGACGTTTGGATGAAAAAGAACTTAGAGATAAACTAGATCATTATGGAGATAGTTTGATTATTGCTAAAGGACTCAATATCTTCCGAATTCATATTCATACCAATGAACCAGAACTCGTATTTCAAGAACTCAGAAACCACGGGAAAATATTAACTCAAAAGATTGATAATATGAAATTAGATATCCGTTTGGAAAATACAGATAGAAAGACAGTAATTGTTACGGACTCTATCAGTGATTTATCAAAACAGTTTATCGATGAACATAATATTGTTGTTGTACCTGTTAATGTGAATGTAGAAGAAGTTCAATACTTTGATAAATTAAGTATTAACAATGAAATCTTGTTTGATTTGATTGCAACAGTAGAAGAATATCCAACAACATCAACACCAACGATAAAGTATGTACAAGATCTATATAAACGTCTTTTAGAACACTTTGATGAGATATTGGTACTTACAGTAGCGAAAAATCTAAGTGCTACAAATAGCGTTTTAACAGATGAAGCGAAGAAGATATCTGTAGCAAATAAACGTATTGTAGTAATCGATACGTTGAATAACTCAGCTACAGAAGGATTATTAGTTAAAAAAGCTGCGGAATTACTAGAAGAAGGCAAATCGGTAGATGAAATCGTAGAGTACATTGAAGAAGCAAAACATAAAACGAAGATATTGGTGTGTTTAAACACCTTTAAATACGCAACAATGAGTGGTCGCTTACCTAAAGTAGTTGGTAAGATTGGGAATTTCTTTAAAATGAGACCAATTATGTCTTTGGATAAAGAAGGACGTGGAGCTGCATTTGGTATAGCGTTTTCAAAAAAAGGGATCACAAAGAAGATTGTTAAAATTGTTAATGAAGAATTAGCAAATACAGGTATTGAGTCGTATTCATTGGTACATTGTTTGAATGATGAATTATTACAAGAATACAAGACATTGTTTACAGAATTAATCGGTAAAGAACCGGAGTATATTTCAGATGTTTCTAGTGCAACAGCTATTCATAGTGGTGTTGGCACGGTAGCTATCGGATATATTAGAAAGTAACGGAGGATATGTTATGTTGTGGAACGCAGTTTTAATTATATTTATTTATTTCTTATTATTTTTTATCGTGGGTACACTGTTAAAAAATAATAGTATTGTTGATGTTGGTTGGGGATTTGGATTTGTACTGACTGTATGGATATTATTCTTTATTAGTAAAGATTATTCTGTTACTAGCATCATCATAAATGCATTAGTTAGTTTATGGGGGTTAAGACTCTTTTACTATATTTTAAAGAGAAACTTATTTCAAGAAGAAGACTTTCGATACAAGCAGTGGCGTAAGGATTGGGGGAAATATGTAATTCCTAGAGCATTTTTCCAAGTCTATATGTTTCAAGGCTTATTCATGCTAGTAGTTGGTTACGCAGCGTTTTATGCGAACGATACACTATTGAACTTTAACTGGTTTATGTTAATCGGTGTTGCTGTGTGGATGATTGGGTATTTCTTTGAAGTAGTTGGCGATAGTCAGTTAAAGAAACACATTAAGAACCCGGAAAACAAAGGGAAACTAATGATGACTGGTTTGTGGAAGCATACCAGACATCCAAATTACTTTGGAGAAGCTGTAATGTGGTGGGGTATATTCTTAGTTGTAATCGTAGGCGGTGGAGCATGGTATTTAT
>CAZUQS010000230.1:0-2506 GCA_964622615.1 uncultured Candidatus Izemoplasmatales bacterium
GAGGGAGATATCAAAAAAATAGACCTTGAAGTAACCAGAGATTTTTCAAAAGAAATTGAAGAAGAATTGATGAAAGAAAAACAATTTGATTCTATGGTTTCGATTAAAGTTGACGATCCCGTTAGAATGTATTTAAAAGAAATTGGACGAGTGGAACTACTAACAGGTGAAGAAGAATATGAATTAGCTGTTATGGTGGATCGTGCGAAAAGAGCCAACCTTGAAATCGAATATAAACGTGAGCAAGCAATTGATATCTCTAAAGAAGAGATGTTGGAATATGATGAAGTATTGAAACGCGGAGATTTTGCAACTCAAAAATTGGTAGAAGCCAACCTTAGACTTGTTGTTTCAATAGCAAAACGTTATGTATCTAGAGGATTACAATTCTTAGATTTAATCCAAGAAGGAAATATGGGTCTAATTAAGGCTGTAGGTAAGTTTGACTACACCAAAGGATATAAATTTTCAACTTATGCAACCTGGTGGATTCGTCAAGCAATCACTAGAGCAATTGCAGACCAAGCAAGAACAATTCGAATTCCAGTTCATATGGTAGAAACCATTAATAAAATGGTTCGTACACAACGGACTTTAACTCAAAAGCTTAAAAGAGAACCAACTCAAGAAGAAGTTGCAGAAGAAATGGGAATCACAGTTGAGCGCGTTCAAGCAATTCAAAAAACTGCTCAAGAGCCAATTTCTTTGGAATCACCAGTAGGGGAAGAAGAAGATTCTTCATTGGGTGATTTTATTGCAGATACAGATATTTTGACACCTTACGAATATACCTCAAAAGAAATGCTAAAAAGAGAATTAGATTCTGCTTTAGGTACGCTAACCGATCGTGAAGAAAAAGTACTCAGAATGCGATTTGGACTATTAGATGGAAAATCTAGAACCTTGGAAGAAGTAGGGAAAGAATTCAATGTAACAAGAGAGAGAATTCGTCAAATTGAAGCAAAAGCAATTCGCAAATTACGAACTCCAACAAGATCAAAAAAACTAAAAGATTTCCACAACGGTTACCATAAATAATGATTTCCAAAAGGCTTAAAGAGTCCGCTAAATATGTAAAAGGATTTCATTGCTTAGCAGATTGTGGTACCGATCATGGATATTTACCAATTTATGTGATGAAACATGGATTTGTTCAAAAAGCTATTGCTTCTGACAATAAAGAGTTTCCACTACAAAATGCTCGAAGAAATATCTTTGATGAACAGGTAAAAGTGGAGACGATATTAGCAGATGGATTACCATATTTAGACGACGAGATCGATGTTGTTTCAATCTTGGGAATGGGTGGTAGATTAATCGTTGAAATACTAGCAAACGCAGATTTAAAAGACGTGAAACGTTTGGTTTTATCGCCAAATTCAGATCAGATTGTATTGAGACGATTCTTGCAAGAACACGGGTTTGCAATTGTAGAAGAAATCATAATAAAAGATAAATCAAAGTATTATCAAATTATTGTTTCAGAACCTGGTGCTATGACATTATCAGATATCGAATTTGAATTTGGACCAATCATTATTGAAAATAAAACACAAGTTTTTGTGGATTATATTTCAAAATTGATTCATAAACTTGAAGCAGCTTTACAAAAAACAAGCACCATCCAGAGTCGAAAGATTCTTGAAAATAGGATCCAGTTACTTAAGGAGGTAATCTCTTGAATGCAGTTGAAATAATTCGCTATTTTGAATCCAAATATCCAGTTGAACTGGCATATGAGTGGGATAATTGTGGATTACAAATTGGAACATTAAACCAAAAAGTTACAAAGGTATTGGTTACATTGGATGTTACCAAAGAAGTCGTAAAAGAAGCAATCAAACAAAAAGTTGATTTGATTATTTCTCATCATCCTTTGATGTTTAAGCCAATGCAAAATATTGTCTTTGATTCCCCAAGAGGGTGGATTGTAAAAAATCTTATTCAGCATAATATTACTTGCTATTCAGCACATACAAACTTCGATCAAGCCGAAGGTGGCATGAATGATGTTTTAGCTGAAAAACTAGGAGTATTAGAGCCTATGTTATTAGATGAAGAATACAATATTGGTCGCTTTGGAACTATTCCAAAAGTATCGATGGCAGAATTCATTCTATCCATAAAAAAAACCTTCAACTTAGAAGCTGTTAAGGTTGTCGGAAATACCGATAAATCAGTAGAGACAATCGCGATTTCTGGCGGAAGTGGTAGTCATCATATGTATGCAGCTAAGAAGCGCAACTGTGACGTGTACCTAACCGGAGACATTACATACCATACCGCTTTAGATGCAGTTCAATTAGGAATAACCTTAATCGATGTAGGACATCATGTTGAAGTGGTCTTTGTTAAAAAGGTTATCGATGATTTGGCACAGAACTTCTCCGAAATTCAGTTTGTAGAATCCGAAATCGATACAAATCCTTATAAAGAATATTAAAGCTAAGTTTTCTTAGCTTTTTTCTATGTACCTGCCGAATAGGCATGCCAACACCATTCATCA
>CAZUQS010000231.1:0-2502 GCA_964622615.1 uncultured Candidatus Izemoplasmatales bacterium
ATGTGTCCCAGATAATCGTGGCAGTGCAAATTTGATGGAGGAGTACCCAAGAGGCTGAAGGGGCTGGCTTGGAAAGCTAGTAGATCTTAACCGATGCAGGGGTTCAAATCCCCTTTTCTCCGCCAAAATCCAGACAACTAAATCAAAAATCTTAAGGGGGGATTATTATGTTTAGAACAAGAAAATATTTTTTCATTCATGTTTGTATATATTCTTTATTTATGCTTATGGGATGCACAGATGTTAGTTTTGTTGTTTCATTTGATTCGAATGGAGGAAATATAATTGAACCCATGGAAATGAAGTATTGGAAAATCCAACTATTTCCTAATCCGACTAAAGATGGTTATGAATTTGTTGGATGGTATCTTGATGAAAGTTTAACTATTCCGATAAGTTTCACCGATATACCTCAAAAAGAAGTAACACTTTATGCGAAATGGTCACTGGACGAAATATACATATATTACACGCTTACATACGATTGTGTTGGGGGATCACCAATTGAGCCGGTGAATATAATGGAAGGAAACAAAATGCGTCGATTCTTTTCTACAATAAAAGAGGGATATATTTTTGACGGTTGGTATCTTGATTCAAATTATACTCAAAAGTTTAGTTGGAGTTACGAATTTTATCAAGATGTTACAATCTATGCAAAGTGGCTGCCTGAATAGATTACCATCTGTTACGCTCTAATTTGTATTTTTTTTGCTTTAAGCAGTAAGCTTATAGTTCAAAAACAGTAAACACGGTATAACTCCAGAGTGAAATACGCTATATTTTTAGTAAAAAACATGATAAACACCGTAATGACAAGACAGCACGGTTAATGAGATTTGAACTTGATTTATGATGAAATATGTTTCTATACTTTTTCTAGTGCTTGTGAGTGTAAACATAAAACGGTCATTTTGATGTTACTTGAGTACACACAACACCCCGTTTTCGAGCAATATGGTGCACTCAACGCAGCATGTGTATGGGAACATATTTACTTAAAAGTGAAGGAAAACGGACAAAACTAAGTAGGATGGAAATCACGAAATAAAAACCCCCTTAGTTAAGCCATAGTTAAGGGGTGCGTAACTTTTCAACATGGGTGCGTAACTTTTTAGTAGGGGTGCGTAAAAAACACTCAGGGGTGCGTAGATTTTTCTAGGGGTGCGTAATTGTATTAAAATAGGTCAAGCAACACATATAACAAGCATAGGTTTGATACAAAAGTATTAGGCCTTTTTTTATTGCAGATAGGGCAATTCTCCCTATATTCCAAAACTCAAAGTAGAACAAAATGATATTTATAAGTCAGTATGTACGACTTTTTCATTCAGGCAATGAATTTTTACACGATTACAATTAGATTTACACGATTACATCTGAATTTACACGATTTGAAGAAATTTTACACGATTACAAGTGATTTTTACACGATTACATAAAATTGTTTAAATGTTTATTTTATAAAATTAAAGAACATGTAATCCATCCCGGGCAGATTTTGGCGGATTCTATGTATTCTTAAATCTATTTTACTTTTACATTGAGATATGTTTTTGTATATGAAAATTAAAATATATCAAAACCACCTTGCGAAAGAGTGATTAGGGTTTGATTTATAAAACTTTCTATCTAAATTTATGGGTTGGTCTTTATCTGTATATGTTAGTTTAAATAGAAAGAAACATAGTGTATAATGAAGGTAACCACACAATAATAATATATGTATATAAATTATTTAATTTAAAATAGAGAGTTGAAAGGCGGGTTTGTAATGAAAAAAATAAGTATAATATCTGTATTAATTTTTATGTTGCTAATTCTAACTAGTTGTTTTTCAACTAGATTGGATTTATTTACTATTTCTTTAGTAGAAGATCGTTTTTATTATGCCGATAATGATCCTGTATTTTATATGGATAAAGAAATAACGTATTTTACTATTGAGCTTACATCAATGAACAAAACTGTGTTAGAAAAAGATGAGTTTGAAAAGAATACAATGGGAGATTTTTCTAAAGACGAAATAGAACTTTATGAGATATATCTTTATATAGGTTTTGATGGTCAGGCTCCAACCTATTATGATTTAACTTTTGAGGGTAGAGCAAACCCAGGTAGATCCAACGCTTATAAGTTCACAATAGAGAGTTTTACATCCAGTAATTACCCAATATATATAGTTTTTGATTTAAATCAGAATCAATCTAATGAACTTAAAGAAATTAGGGTCGATATTAAAGATAATGAAACTGTGGGACCTAATAAAAAAGGCGCGTCCTTTAGAGTAACTTGTGAAAATAAGATTACATATCAATCTCAACCTTTTAGTAGCCATTTAGATAACGATCAAGAAATAATGTTAATTTCTACAAAGGAAGAACTAGAGTTATATATTGATAGAATTAATCAATTAGGCTTAGATGAAGATTATTTAGATAACTATAATTACTATTTAAATTCTGTTTTAGAAAAAAGTTATTTCTTTTCATATAAGGTATT
>CAZUQS010000232.1:0-2484 GCA_964622615.1 uncultured Candidatus Izemoplasmatales bacterium
TCGTAATAAGCGACTTAGTTTTTAATTTTCAATTATTAGGAGATGAAGTTGATGGCGTACCTACAAAAGTAATTAATAGTCAAATAGACAGTAATGTTTTTCAGCTTTCTCCTGATGAAAAAACAAGTAAATCATTTTCTTATACGCTTCCTGCCAATCTTCCTGTAGGTAGTTTTGTTTTAAGAATTCAGTTATCTAACAGTCGCGGTGAAGAAATGAGCTGGGAAGATAAAATTATAACTATTGGTGGAGAAAATAAGTTTTTAACCCTTGAAAATTATTGGATTGTAAAAGACGGAGTAAAATTATCGCCTGGAGGCGGTGTTGATTATAAATCTGAAGAAATTCCCCAAATTATTTTTGACATTAATAACGGGTCAAATTTTACTGTTGTTGTTTTTCCTAAAATTATTACTTACAAACGAAGTCAGGGTCAATTTTTACGGGGAGACAAAGGTGTGGATATTATTTTGAAACCAGGAGAAAAACAGACAATAGAGACATTTCTTCCGCAATTAACAAATCCAGAGTCATATCTTAGCGAGATTCGTCTTTATGATGTTGAAACACAAGAAGAAATTTCAAACTCAATTTATTTTCGATGGATAATTTCTGGACAGGATGATGCAGAAATATTATATGTTAATCCTGATAAAGATTCTTATAAATCTGGAGAAGAAGCAAAAATAGATGTTCAATTAACAGGACCAGCTCATACTTATTCAGAAGATACATATTTAATTCCATCTGAACAAGGAATTGTTGAAGTTTCTTTATTTAATCAAGACGATGAATTAATGTGTCAGGGCAACCAAGAAGTTAGCTTAGAAAGCGGTCAAGTATCAGTAAAATGTGTTGTTTCAGAAAATCTTGTTGACCCAAAAATTGAAACAAAAATTATTAAAAATGATAAAACTCTTGATAATTATAAATTTGAAGTAAAATCTAAAGATATTTCTTCTGAAGGTTCCTCAGAAGAAAAAATTAGTTTTTTTGAAAAGAATAAAAAAATAATTTTATTTATTTTTGTTAGCTTTATCTTAATTATGATGATTATATTTTATTTTAAAAATAGAAAAGGATCGTTAGTTATTTTATTTCTTTTATTTTTTGTAGGCATTTTATTTAGTTCAAGTAATGTTTTAGCAGCTACTGAAATAACTGGTGGTTTATGTGATACGACAATTGCTTTTAATAAACCAGTGCCGAATAAAACATATAATGGAGGAGATGTAATAAATTTTTCAGGAAAATTTAGGGTAACTTCATGCGGGAACGGGCTTTTCTTTAATAAAATAACCTTTTATATTGCTGAAGACAAAGAAATTCCATTAACTACGGCTAGTGCTTGTAGTGGATGTTTGGGAGCGAGTAGCTCTAGTTATCCAAAATCTGCTTGTTCCTGTGGCTGGTGTGACCAAATACAAGTTTTGCAAGAAAATAATTCTAGTTTTAAAGTTCGTAAATTGGGAACAATCTATCCTTCCGATGTTGCTTCAGGAGCTAAACCATATTGGGTTGAGTATAATCAAAACTTTGTTATTCCGAATGATTTAGGATTCTCAGGACCAGTTCGTTTTTATGTCCAATATAGCGGGACTCATTGGAATAGTCATTGGCATTGGAATATTACATATCAACCAGGTTTTGTTAATCAAAATAATCCCCCAATAGCTTCTTCTTTATTAGTTACAGAGGGGGATTGTTGTTTAAATCCGTCTCATTATCTTTCATGGACATATTCCGATCCTGATAGTGACACTCAAAGTAGATTCAGGTTTCAAGCAGATAATAATAGTAATTTTAGTTCTCCAACAGTAAATAGAGATGTTTTGAATCTTTCAAATCCAAGTCCGACAACTAATAATCAAATTATAAGTATTTCAACTTCTCCTGATACTCCTGATTCTGGTCAGTTTGCGTATAATACAACATATTACTGGCGTGTTAATGTTTCAGATAGTCAAGCAGCTAGTTCTGGATGGGTAAATGGTTCATCTTTTAAAACGCCAAAACATAGATATCCAACAGTAGATTTCAATTGGGCGCCTAGTGGACCTAGTCAAGATGAAGATGTTCAATTTACTGACTTATCAGTTGTTTATGGAGGAGCGTCTAAATCTTCTTGGTCGTGGAATTTTACAGATGGAGATCAAGGAAGTTTAAGTGCGCAGAATCCAATTATTAAATTTCTTTCACAAGGGATAAAAACAGTAACGCTACAAATAACTGATTCTAGTGGGTATATATGTTCTAAAACCAAGAACGTCAATGTAAATGTTAAACTTCCTACATGGGAAGAAATTAAACCTTGGTAAATATAATGTTATGAAAAAAAGCTTATTAATGGTAAAATGTAGTTAATAGAGAAATAACATATTAGATAATATGAAATTTAAAATAATAGTAATTATATTATTGATAGTTGGGGTCTGTGCAGTTTTATTTTTTTTCTATGCATATAATGAGCAGCAAAAAAATTTA
>CAZUQS010000233.1:0-2482 GCA_964622615.1 uncultured Candidatus Izemoplasmatales bacterium
CCTACTTTTAATCTTAGTAGCTATTTGGCTTTTTTTGTTTTATTTAGGTAATATTACTTTAAATGTAGTTGTTCCATCATTACTGTCAAAAGATATATCACCTTTTAACTTATCAATAATCTTTTTGGTTAATGTAAGTCCGATTCCAGTTGATGTTTCATTTTTTGATTTGTCTGAAACATAAAACAATTGAAACACTTTATCGAAGTCCTCTTGAGGTATCTCTTGCCCTTTATTTGTAATCACAAATTCTAAATGTTCTTCTACTGCTTTTAATGATATCAAAATAGTTTCCGCTTTATCAGAGAATTTGATTGCATTACTGATGAGATTTAACAGTATTTGATAGGTTAATTCTTTATTACTCTTGATTTGAATTTCATCCAAATCTAGGTCAAATATAAGTTTTTGCTCTTCCCACGATAATTGCATCATTTGAATCACGGTTCTAATTTGTTCAGCGAGATTATATTCATCATCATTTCTTACGATGGAAATACTATCAACCAAAGATATTTGTAACATATTATTGGACAGATTGGATAATCGTTCACTCTCACTGATGATAATATTGAGATATTGATCTTTTTCTTCTTTTGTTAAGTCATTTTCACTGATAAGTTCCGCATATCCTCTTATAGCGGACAATGGGGTTTTGAGTTCATGCGAGAAATTCCTTACAAACTCTTTATTAAGATATTCATTGGATTTCAGTTCGCTAGTCATTAGATTAAAGTTTTTGGAAAGACTAGCTATTTCATCATGTCCATTTGTATCTAAAACTGAATCATAATTCCCATCTATTATATTAACTGTCGCGGTACTAATCGCTTTGATTCGTTTTACGACAAAATAGTTAATTCCATAAGCAAATAATGTTAGCGAGAATGCTAAAATAATCAACATCCCAACAAATACTCTGCCCTCTGTAATTGCATCATGAATATCAACTCCAATGACTACCTGAATGATTAGTCTTGAAATTGTTCCTGTTATTAACATTGTTAGAAATCCAATTAAGATTATTTTTCCACTTAATTTTTTCATTTTAATATCACCTTATACCCTAACCCTCTTACGGTTACGATTTCATAACAATCCGTTTGGATTTTTTCACGTAACCGTTTGATATGAGTGTCTACAGTTCGTTCATAACTCTCTGAATCAAATCCCCAGATTTCATTCATCAATTGATCCCTTGTAAAGATTCGATCAGGAGAAGACAGTAATTTATATAATAATTCAAACTCCTTTACCGTTAGTACCACTACTTTATCGGATACCTTACAGGATTTTTCTTGATAGTCGAGGAAAATGCAACTGTGATTCAGTACATTCTCACTCGCTATCTTATATCGTCTTAATAATGCTTTTACTCGAAGTAATAATTCGTTTAGATTCACTGGTTTTACCAGGTAATCATCGGTTCCACTATGGAACCCCTTTTCTTTATCATAATAAGAGTCTAACGCAGTTAACATGATGATTGGAATATCATTACTGATCTGTCTGATTTGTTTTACCAATGATATTCCATCGATAAACGGCATCATAATATCAGTAATCACTAAATCAACATGAGTATGTTCAAATAATTCATATCCAACTTTCCCGTTTTCAGCTTCTAATACATCATATCCATGTTTCCTTAGGTTTTTACTAAGTATTAGTCTAAGATGTTGATCGTCTTCTACTACAAGAATTTTTAACATGTTAACTCACTCCCTTGTTTTATTCTGTTCTTAAAGCAATAACTGGATCTTTGTTTGCGGCTATTTTACTTGGTATAATACCAGCTATTAATGTTAATACACTACTTAACAGGATTAAACCTAATGCACTATATAAATTCAATGAAGCAAATCCAGCAACTCCTAAGAATCTATTCAATATAAGATTGACTGGTATTTGTAAGATTAAGTAGATTACGATCCCAAATACTCCTGCACTTAATCCGATTAACAATGTTTCGGCAGTAAATATTCTAGATACATCTTTCTTTCTAGCACCTAAACTTCTCATAATTCCAATTTCTTTTGTACGTTCAATTACAGATACATACGTTATGATACCAATCATAATCGATGATACCACTAAACTAATACCTGCAAACGCAGCTAGAATAATCGTGATTGTTCCAATTAATCCAGAAATTGTTTCGGATATCATTTCTGCAAGATCGGTATAGATGATTTTATCATCATCTGCTAATCCTACATTATAATCATCTAGATAAGCTTTGATTTGCTCTTTGGATTCAAATGATACTGGGTATATTTGAATCCCTGTAGGTGTTGCGTCTCCACCGATTGCTTGCATAACCATATCATAGGTTAGTATATCATTGAATCCAGTACCTGTTAAAACATTGATTGTTGGACTACTTATTTGGGCAGCCACAATATTGGAACTGCTTGCATCTTGAAGTACATAATCGGTTAAGTCTGTAGTATACCCTAACCCAGAACTTAAGACTTCACTG